>NZ_CP007214.1 GCF_001411805.1 Burkholderia plantarii
TCACATTTCACAAAAAATATCTTATGATGCGGCGTGACAACCAGATTCTCCACGTGGAGAACTCCTGGTTCGACTATGCCAGTTGATTAAGGAGAGCCGAATGGGATTGGTGTTCGCAGTCGCAAATCAGAAAGGTGGCGTCGGTAAAACGACCACGACGATGAATCTTGCCGGGGCGTGCGTGGCGGAGGGCTACAAAGTCTTGGTCGCCGACGCAGACGATCAGAGGTCCTGCATGAGCTGGGCTGCTACTGCAGGCGACGAGCCTCTTCCGTTCGATGTCGTAAGCCTGTCCGACTTGGACAAAATGATAGGGAGGCAGATAGCGTCACTCGCCGAGAAGTACGACATCACGATTGTCGACTGTCCCCCCAATATTGCCGATTTAACGACCGGTCGTGTGCTGGCTGTCGCCGACGTTACGCTCGTTCCAACCGACGTGTCTCCATTGGAAATGTGGAGCAATCAAGGGATGATCAAACTCGTCGAGCAAACACAGACAATCAATCCGAACGGAAAGGTTGCGCTTTTTTTAAATAAATTCCAACCTCGTTCAATGCTCAGTGAGCAGATGGTCCGATTGCTGGAAGAGGGAGGGGTAACACTTTTGTCAGAAAAAGTGCCCTATCGAGAGGTGTATCGACAAGCCGCCGCCCTCGGGAGAACGGTCTTCGACGCGAAAGGACTGAGAAATACGAAAGCAGCGAAAGCCGACTTCAAGAATTTGTTTGAAGCTGTTGTCAATCTCCATCAAGGGAATTCTGAGCCAGAGGAGAAAGCATGAACGCGAAAGGGAAGTTGGATTTGACGAGCAGGGTCCGAGCCGGTATGGACGATCAGCGGAGGTCGGCGACTGCGCGGCTCGACGCGGCGCAGGTCGTTCAGACGGCGCATCTCGAAGTGGCGGCACAACTGCCAAGTGACGTGGCAAGCAGAATTCCAGGGATCGTCTCGCGCGAGGGCATCACCAGGTCCGATCGCCAATCCGTAAAGATCCGGGTCGCGGACACAATTCCTAATCCGTACAACCCGCGGGTGTTTTATGACGAAACGACCATCGGCAATCTGGCCGAGTCGTTCGGATCGCAAGGCCAACTTGAGGCAATCAAGGTTACGCGCTTGCCTCAATTTCCAGACAAGTGGGTGACCATCGACGGCGGCCGTCGGACGCGAGCGGCCGTTCTTCGCGGCGATGAGTTCATTGACGCCGAAATTGTCGACGAATCTCTCGCAGCTAGTGCTTTATATCTGCGGGCCTATCACGCGAACAAGGACCGAGACGAGCAGACCGATTTCGACGACGCGTACGCTTGGAAGAAGTTGCTGGATGACGGTGTATTTCGCGACCAGAACGAACTTGCGGCGGCCGTGGGCAGCGACCCAAAGCACGTAAGCAAGGTGCTCCAACTGACGACGCTTCCGAAAGCACTCCTGGAGGCAATGGCAAAAAGGGCCGACGTCGTCCGTCTGTCACACGCGTACAACCTCAAATTGATCTGTGACCGGGCGGGGGCCGAGGTTGCCGAACGCTGGCTGAAAGAGGTTCTGGACGGTACTGCGAGCGTTCGCAAGCTCGAGCAGGTGGCGGCCGCCGAGCAGACGAAGGAGGCCGGGGCAAAGCGCACGAAGGTTCACTACCAGTCGAAGTTTCCATTCCGATCAAATGGCGGTGACGAAATTGGAATGCTGAAGCAGTTTGCTGATGGACGGACCGAATTGACGCTCACAGGAGTAACGGGAACCGCTCAAGAAGAGCTCGGCGAGAAACTGAAAGAGCTTGTAATGCAGTGGATCGCGGCAAATCCTCTGAGCGAGTCGCCTGAGTAGATAGCCGAGGGCCTCCGGCCACACAACGCATAAGTTGGGGCGCAAACGGACGTTCACAGTCACGCATACCTTGGGGCGCTTTTGGCCGCGCCTCTACGCATATCTTGGGGCAAACAGACGGTCGCCGATCGCGCATAAATTGGGGCGCTTTTTGCCACGTCTCCACGCATATCTTGGGACGAATGGACAGCCGCTAGACGCGCATAAATTGGGGCGGGTCACGTTAGACGTTCAATCCGGAAGTTGCAATCGACATGCAGTAACCACTCGATTTTTCGCGGAAGTAAGCACGAACAAGGGCGAGCTAGTACGATCGATTAAGAGGGCGCATAAGATGGGGCGCATCTATCTGACCTCCAGCGCATATCTTGGGGCGACAGGTTAGCCCGCGGTCACGCATAAGATGGGGCGGGTGACCGGCCTTCGTGACGACTCTCCGCTCGTGTAAGCCTCCACGTTCCCTGGGATACGGGGATCTAGAAGGCAGCCAGGAACGCGCATACGTTGGGGCGGTAGCTGTGATCTGAAGGCCGCATAACTCGGGGCAGAGACTGGGGACGTGCGTCTGCTTTTTGCACACGATCTGCCGTAGCGAGCCAAAGGCATGAATTTGACCTGTCGGGGGGAAGGTTTTCTTTCTTCTTCGTGGTCGAGAGGTCGCGAAGTGTGGGCAACCGAAGGTTGTCCACCGCAGCGAGCTCCTCTACAAGCAAATTAAAAGTAAACGTACCTATAAAAGCAAAGCTAGATGGGAGAATTCCTCTTTCTTATCATATGGTTGGCCGTTCTTTCGCCCCAGGATATGCGTGGACCGCCCCAAGGTATGCGCAAATGGCCCCGATTTATGCGTGATTCGAGCCCCAACTTATGCGAAATCCCGCCCCGAATTATGCGTGGATAACTTGTGTTATCCACAGGGTTTATCCACACCCAGCCCCGGCGCCCCGACATATGCGTGACGGGCGAGGGTGGCTATGTTTTAATCCGCGAAACTGAACGAGCACCATCATGGCTGAACCGACGAAACTCAAGGGCAAGTCGAGCAAGTCTGCAGAGCCGAAGTCGGCCGCGATACGGCCGAATGTCGCGAGCCGACTCTTCGAAGAATCGCTGGCCATCGAGCGTGAGGATGCGTTTCGGGCCGGTATGGCCGGCTTTATGGGGCGTGCGCTCGTGCAAGCGACTTTGCCATACCGCGAGCCTGATCGGGACCTTCCGGTCTGGGGAAGGAGGTCGGGCGAGATGAGCCTGATCATCAAGCCAGGCTACTACCTTGAGCAGAAGTCGAATCAGCTCGCCAGCATGGGGTACCCCTATGGAACGATTCCCCGGCTACTTCTCGCATGGCTAGGTACGGAAGCGGTGCGCACCAAAGAACGGCAGCTTGTTCTCGGGAAATCACTTTCCGCGTTCATGGATGCGCTGGGTATCTCGGCTCACACGGGCGGAAAGAACGGCTCCATCACACGTGTGCGTGAAATGATGAAGCGCCTCTTTGCGTCCGATATGGCTATCGTTCATGGTGGCGGGCCAGCGCCAGGTACGGATTTCGCAACACGCAAATTCAGTATCGCAGACGAAACCTGCCTCTGGTGGGACCCTCAGGCGCCGGAGCAAGCGGGACTTTGGCAGTCGACGGTCACACTATCCGAACGGTTCTTCAGAGAGATCCTCGAGGCTCCGGTGCCGATCGATTTGCGTGCGCTGAAGGCGCTACGTCAGTCGCCGATGGCCATCGATTTGTACTGCTGGCTGACGTATCGAAATTTTTCCCTGCGAGCTCCGACCACGGTTCCTTGGGAAGCGTTGAAACTCCAATTCGGATCGGGCGCCTCTGAGGACAAGAAGTTTCGAGAGACCGTGCGACGAGCATTGGTCCAGGTGCTCGAGGTCTATCCGGCGGCGAACGTCAGTCCCACGAAGGCCGGTCTCTACCTGGAGCCCTCCAGGACGAGCGTCCCGCGGGCGATCAAGATCGCGTAATGCGAAGAGAAAGCAGGCTTCCTCTCCGCATATCTCGGGGCAAACGCCTTTCACCACTACTCCATGAGCACCTGGTGCGGCGCTGGGCAGGCTTCCCACTTGGTCGACGTCGAGATCTACGTGGCACGGCAGGCTGTCAGCGACTCACCTCCTAGTGCCGCAGACAGCCGCCTCGGCCAGGCCAGCGCACGGCTCTGATTGAGCGTGTGCGGTGGGCAGCCACAGCGCATTGAGCGCTGCGGCAGTACCCAGGACCTGATCCACAGCGAGATCAACATGGTGGTGTCAGCTGCCCGCGCTCAAATGCCGCCTGCGGTTGGACCTGGCCCGCGGCTCGCCGAGCGCGCACGTCGCGCAACTGCGGCGACTCGAGTCAGGCTCGCCCCGATAACACCACCACGTCCACATCGAGGTCCGTGAACTGCGGCCGGGTAAGCCAGCCGGGCGAGCGCGCACGGTGCCAGCGCATCCTGGTCGACGGTTAGGGTCCACGCGGTATGTCCTGGCGGCGGCCAGCAGCCTACATTCTTGTGCCGGCGACGGTCACCTCGGCCAGGCCAGCGTGCGGCTCGTCGAGCACGAACGTCATGCACCTGCAGCGTGCCGCATCGACGGTGACTCTGGCGGCGCCGCGGCTGCGACCACGTCCACATCGAGGTTTTCATGGCGCCGCCGGACCGTGGCCAGCTCGGGGCGCCCCCGCGCGTGCAGTGGCCCGACCGGCTGCTTCTCGAGCGCGGGCTACACCGCCGCGGCGCGTCGCCGGCACCGCCACTGGGTGCTTATGCCACCGCCGCCGGCCGGCCGCTCGCCGAGCGCGCGCGTGTTGCACTGTAGCTGGGCTTCGAGTGCGCCACGACGGCGAGTCTGCGGCTGGACGGGCTCGCTGATGAGGCCGACCTGGCTCCTTGATGTCGTGGTGAACGGCTGATAGCCACACCTTGTTGGCTAGGGGTTAGGAGGGCGCGAGGTCGTTTGAGCGTAGGAATGAGTCGAAAGACCGTTAGTTGCGTACACTGCCCTTCCTTGCAAAGCTTGGCTGCGTCCGCGGCGCGTTCAGCGAACAGGCGGTCGGCGCGCACACGCGCGCGTTGAGCCCGGTGCCGGATTTATCCGGTACCGGGTGATTTACGCGCACTTGGCGGTGCGGCGGGCGAAGCCCGTCGCGGCGCTTAGTGCCAGCCGGAGGATGGAGACTGCGTCGCGACGCAGTTTCGTCTGCGGGCTTGCCCGCCCCTCTGAGGCGGAGCCTCAGCTCGATCTAGGGTAGATAGAGATGGGTTCTGACTAAGCTCCGACATTTAACGCCTTCCGACCCCGACATTTAACCGCATTTATCCACAGCGCCGCGCCGGCGACACCGGACTCCAGCGCGGAATTGCGGCCGCCGCGCGCGTTCTTCGGCCGATGAGGGGGCGGCCGCGCTGTCCTGGCCAGCAAGCGGCCGTGCGCCTCCCTCGCGGGGGCGATCGGAAGGCGCTACATAACGTCAGAGGAATTAGCCTGGCGGGGAGAGCTGGCTGCGCGCGACGCGGAAACACTGATCGCGATCCCAATCAGGGTTCGCTTCCTTCAGCTGGCCGACTCGGATCATTACCGCGCGCTCGAATTCGGCATGGTGGTCGGCGCTGGCCAGCGCGTCGCGCGACTTCGCACGTGCTCGTGCGGCCGCGAGTTTGGTCGTGAGCTGCTCGAGCAGCTGGCCAACGCCGGCCGCACCTGCGCCGCTCTTGCGCTCGCGCTTACGGGCGGCGTCGCGCCGGCGCTGCACACGAAGGTGCGCGCGCGTGCGCTCGTGGCGCAGCCACTTGCCCAGGCCGAACTGCTCGAAGAGCGCCGGCGAGAGGTAGCGGATCGCGGCCAGGCCGCGGTAGCGCGGCCCCTGCTTGTCGACCTGAAGCTCGCATTGCGGCCGGCTCTTGACCAGGCGCGCGGTGACCAGGTCGCGCAGCGCGCGCTCGGCGCGCCGAACGGGCAGGCCTGCCTGCTCGGCGAGATAGGGGAGGGTGAAATCGATCCAGGCGCCCTTGGACGGCACCGCGACGCGGAGCGTGGAGAGGTCGCAGAATTTGACCAGTGCGCGCACCAGCTGGACGCACGCGACACGGCGCTCGCTGCGCTGTTGCCGACGGCTGCCGTTGGCCGCGTTGAGCGCTGGCAGCCAGGCCTGCGGCGTGTCGAGATAGCGGCCGAGCCGCAGCTTCAGTTCACGCAGCAGCCGCGGCGAGTTCGCGGGCGCCGGGCAGGGGATGTCCGCAGGCCACACGCGCTCGGGGAGCGCGCCCGTGCGGCTCGGCGCGTGCGCGACCGACGTCGGCGGCACGTGGCCACCGGCGTCTGGCACTGAACATGGCGCGGCGGCCGGGTCTGCCGGCTGCGAGCGAAGGGGGAGACGAGTCACGTGGCGTCTTAGCGCGTGACGTTGCCCCTAGGCGCCCGGCGCCTCTCGTGCGTGATGGCCACCGCCTGCCATTCGCGTGTCCTCGGTGCTGCGGCGGCCTCTCGCTGGCCGCAGTTTCTCTCTGGGGCGTTCACGCCCGCTGTGCTCTCGTATGTCATCTCGTGTGTTTTTGTCAGTCAAATTTGGTCACACAGATGTCGCTTGACAGGGCAGTTTCCCGCTCTAGAATCCGAGCTTGGTCTGATGTGGCGGCTCGTTTTCCGCTCTGTCGCTAACATCTGTTACGCCCCGTCTATCCACGGGGCGTTTTTTTGGTCACGTTCTCTCTCGCCTCCTGTTGATCCGACGGCCAACAACATCCTTCGACGTTGCTTGGCAGTTCAGCGAAACCTTCCAGTTCCACACCGTTGTGCTCACAACCAATTCCTGGGCGAGTCCGCATCATCGAATTCGGGATCGGCGTATGGGCCTGACGGCGGAGCGGGCGGCCGATCGGGCGGTGGGATGTCTCGCGGCGCACGGTTTCGGCGCGCGGCGGCCGCCGCCCGTTCCTCGTAGGCGGTCAACGGCAGCGCCGGCATGGTCCCCGCGCCCACGCGCCAGACCCAGGCGTCGACGTCGCTCTCCTCGATCAAGGTGTCCAGGCTGCTCTGGTAGGACGTCGACGCGTCGGCCGGCACCACGAAGAGGGCCGTCTCCTTCTCGGCGTCGGTCAGCAGCACGTTGGCGATCGGACTGGTCGTGGCCTGGTTGTAGCGCAGGCACTTCAGGAAGCGGCGCTTCGCCAGGCTCTTCAGAAGGGTGTGCTCGGTAAGGTTCTCGAACGGAATCCAGTTTTCGGTCGTCAACATCATCGAGACTTCTTGAACCGTCGCCGTGCCGCTCGCCGACACGCTCGCCGTGGCGATCACGATCAGGTGCGTGCCTTCGGTGCTGGCCGACATTTCCAGCTCGGCCTTGAAGACCTTCTCGAGACGCTTCTTGGTTTTTTCATCGAGCATCAAACCGAAGCGGGGCAGGTGCTTGATGACCAGCTTGAAGCCGAAGCGGGTCTTGGCGATCTCCTTGAGTTCGCCGATTACGAGGATGTAGTGGGGCTTGCCGGCATTGGACGCGCTGATGCGCGCCAAGTGCGCCGCTCGGCGCTGCTCGATCAGATCCTCCTGGTCGAGCACGAACGTCTCAGGGATGTAGAGGAGGTCGATCAAGTCGAGCTTCTTCGACTGCTTGCCGGCCGCGGCCTTCAGCAGTTCGCGTCGCACCAGGCTCCAGCCGCGCTTGCCGGCCATCGCAGGCGACCAGCGATTGAGGCCGGCTTGCTCCCAGAGGTAGTGGAGGAGTCCCCGGAGCGTGAGCTTCTTTCCGTCCGCCTTCACGCTCTCCGGCTCGTTACCGGACGGCTCGGGCATTTCGCGCGAGGCGCCCTTAGCCAGCGAGAACCCGAATTTCAGCGTCACCATGCCGCTTTCCGGATCCTCGATGATGGCGCTGCCGTCGACATCGCCGTAGCCGCTGAGGCCTGCAGGCGGCTCGTAGGAATCGCACAAGGGATCCACCGAGTGCTGGCGGGCGGTGCCGGGCATCCGCTTGACGATAAAACGATCCTCGAAGCGGGCGATGTACATGGGAATGCCTGGGCTGCGGCAAAGGCAGAGCGGACGCTTCTTCTCGTCGTGCGCGGCCGGCAGCAACCCAAGGAAGCTGTTGCTCTCACCGTCGAATTCGCGGCCATCCAGTTCGAATCGTTGCATGGGGGCTCCTGGTCTAGCGCGCGGTGCGCGGCGCCGGGCCGCTGCGCGTGGTCATGGCGAGCGCGCGATGCGTCTCGAGGTCGCGCGTGTAGCCGGACAAGTTGCTCGTGAAGTCAGGCCGAACGCGGGTATCGACGTGGGCGTCCGGCGCGCGGCAGGTGCCGGCGAGCGAGTAGGTGCGCCCCTTTGATTCGGAGTGCATGTCGAAGCGCGCGATCGCGACGTCGGACGACAGAAGCTGGCGCATCGCCGAGATGGGCGCTCCCAACTTCTTCGCGAGTTGGCTCGTCGTGTACTTGACGCCTGGTCGCATCGTCGCAGCCACCTCGGTGACCGTGAGTGTTGCCCGCGTGGTCTTCGTGCTGCGGTTCATCGCGGCCTCCCCGGTATTACGTTTGGCGTGTTGATTGCGGGTCATGGTGGCGGTCCTCATTCCGAGCCCGGCGGCACCGGCCCGTACGTCGAACCGCGCGCGAGGTAGGCGAGGACGCGTCGGGCGTCCGTGACTGTCAGCGGATCCATGCTGACCAACACGTCCGCGCCGTACGGATTCGTGACCCATACGCCCTCATCGCTCACGTAGTCGAAGACGTGCCCGTGGACGTCGACCGACTCGCGGGCTGCCAGTGTTTGAAGGAATTGCTCCGGGGTGGGCAACCCAAGCGCAGCCCAGGCGCCCGCGGCGATCGCCGCCTCGGTTGCCTCTCGCCGCTCAGCCTCGGCACGCTGCTCGCCCAACTCGGCTTGCACCTCCGCGAGTGCGTCCTCCAGTTCAGCCCGTTCGAGCTGCGCCCAGTTGACCGAGTCCTCGAACGCCTCGCGCAAGGCCGGTACGTCGGCGAACAGGTGCGGACAGGACAGGTCGCTGTCATCGATCATCACCAGATCCCAAGCGAGGTCCCTGGCTTCCTCGCGCGCTCGTCTGAGCAGGGCTTGGCGCGCGACGCCCTCGTCGGTCGCAAACATGGCCGTCGCGTAATCGACACGTGCCTGCAGGGCGCGAGCGAACGCCACCGGGACGCCGTCTCGGGGCGGTGCCATCGTGACGCCACTGGTGAAATGCGTGAATCGAATCCGTTCCATATGTCGTCTCCTTCCCTTACCACGTGTAGCCGGCGCCGAAGCCAGCCGCGACGGTGCCGCGCGAATCGGTCGAGCCGCTCGCCTTCAGGATCCAGCGACCCGCATAGGTCGAGATGCCAAGCGCCATGGCCGACTGGCCGGCATAGGTGCCGCCGCCGATAGCGACCATGGTCTTGCCGGGTCCGGGTGCCTGCGGCAGATTCGCGATCGCCACGGCCGCTGCGATCCCGCCGTTCGCGTCCTGTCGGTTGTGCTCGATCTGGTTGGCCAGGCTCGTCACCGAGTCGTTGAGCTGCTGGACGTTGACGGCGTCCGTGGGCGCGACGCCCGGCGAGACGTTGCTGAGCACGCGAGTCATGCCCGTCGCGGCATTGCCGATCGATACCGAGTTGTCCTTGTCGGCGATGGACCCGGCGCCCAGCGCCACGGAGTTCGCCCCCGTGGCCGTCGCGGTATCGCCCAAGGCCACTGCGCTGGCACCGGCGCTCGATGCGCCCACGCCAAGCGACACCGCACGCTCGCCCGAAGCGACCGCCGAGGCGCCGATCGCGACGGCATCCGCACCCGTTGCGACGGCGCCCACGCCGGTGCTGTTGAAGGCGGCGTACTTGATGCTGGCGGGCGCCGCGTTCGCGGTCGTCTGGCTGAAGCTGGACGGCAAAATGGCGCCGAGCTGCGACGAGAGCGAGGTGATCGCGGCCGTGTTGGCCGCGACGGCCTGGTTGGTCGAGAACAGCTGCCCGCCGTTGATGGCATCGAGGCTTCCGGCCGACAGCGCACCGGCGGCAACGTTGCGCAGGGATACCGCCGCGCTCGCACCGAGACCGCCGAGGGTCACGCTGAGCTTGGTCGGATCGTCGTAGGTCAGCGCGCTCGAGGCGATCGCGCCCACGGTGCCGGCGAGTTGCTGCAGTTGGCCCACGTTGGCCGCGTCGGTGGCGTCGACGCCGGCGGCGACCCCGGTGATGCGCCTCGGGCCGGCGGTCCCGCTCACGTCGATGCTCGAGCCGCCGGTGCCGGCGCCGATCGTGAGGACCGCGGCGGAGCCGCCGAGCTGCTGCACCAAGCCGACGGTGCCCGCCTCGAGCTGGCTGGCCAGCGCGGAGACGTTCTGGTTGGTCGCGAAGAGTTGCCGGCCGGTGACCGCATCAGTGCTGGCCGCGGAGAGGGCGGCGTCGGCGACGTTGGTGAGGGCGACAGGGGCCGCCGCACCGGGCGCGCCGAGCGTGATCCGGGTGTGGGAAGCGTCGTCATAGCCGACGGCGTTGGCACCGCCCGTGCCGACGCTGGCGACGACGTCGTCCAGTTGCTGCAGGTTCACCGCGTCGGTGGCGCTGGTGCCTGCCGCGACGCCGGCGAGCCGGCGCGGGCCTGCGGTGCCGGCGATGCTCACGAGCGAGCCGCCAGTGGCCGCCCCAATGGTGATCGCGCCGTTGGATGCCCCGGTTGTTTGCTGCGTGAGTCCCACGGTGCCGGCCGAAAGTGCTGTGGAGAGATTCGCCAGACTGTTAGTTGCGTTTGATATTCCGGTAGAGAGCGAGGTCAGGGACGAGCCCGTGCTGGCGGCCAGATCCGAGAGGGCCGCGGCCGTGGCCGTTGCCGCCGCGTTGGTGGCATAGAGCTGCCGGCCGGATACGGCGTCAGTGCTGACGGGCGAGAGTGCGCCGTCGGCGACATTGGTCAGCGCAACGGGCGAGCCGGCACCACCGAGCGTGACGCGCGTATGGGACGCGTCGTCGTAGCTGATGCCGCTCGCGGCTGCACCGCCGGCCGCGGCCGCCACGGCATCGAGCTGCTGCAGGTTGACGGCATCGGACGCGTCCGTACCGGCCGCGACGCCTTTGAGCTGGCGGGGGCCGGCCGTTCCGGTGAAGTCGATGGCGTCGCCGCCCGCGCCGGCGCCGAATGTCAGGATGCCGCCGCCGGCGGCACCCGCCCATTGCACGAGACCAACGGTTCCCGATGCGAGCCCGGACTCAAGCGCCTGCAGATCGGTATTGGTTGTGGCGACCCCGGTCGAGAGCGACGCAACCGATTGGCCCGTCGACGTCGAGAGCGATGCGAGCGCGGCCGCGCCGGCGGTCGACAGGCTGCTGACCGCGGTGATGTTTCCGGCGAGAGCGCTGGACAGCGAGGTCATCGACTGGGACATGCCCGTCGATAGCGAGGTCAGCGCAGAGCCGGTCGCGCTCGACAGCGCGGAGACCGTGCTGGAGGTACTCGCGAGGCCGGCCGCGGTGCCCGTCGAGAGGCTGGCGATCGCGCTCGCGTTGCCGGCGACCCCGGTGGAGAGCGACGCCAAGCCGGCCGCCGTACCCGTCGAGAGGTTAGCGATTGCGCTCACGTTGCCGGAGACCCCGGTGGAGAGCGACCCCAGGCCAGCCGCCGTACCCGTCGAGAGGTTGGCGATCGCGCTCACGTTGCCGGCGACCCCGGTGGAGAGCGACGCGAGGCCGACCGTGGTACCCGTCGAGAGGCTGGCGATCGCGCTCACGTTGCCGGAGACCCCGGTGGAGAGCGACCCCAGGCCAGCCGCGGTGCCCGTCGAGAGGCTGGCGATTGCGCTCACGTTGCCGGCGACCCCGGTGGAGAGCGACGCGACCGACTGTGTGACGCCGGTCGAGAGCGTGCCGACAGCCTGACCGACCTGGTACAGCTCGGACCCGTTGACGGCGTCGAGACTGGTTGCCGTGACCGCGCCGGCCGAGATATTGGACATCTGGCGAGGCGAAGCCGCGGTACCGAAGCTCACCACACCGTTGGTGCTCGTACCGGCGACTGCATAGTCCTGGCCGGCAACGTTGATGGTCGAGACCGTATGCGGTGCGCTCGTGCTCGAGCCCGAGCCGATCGCGATATCGCGGGGATTGAGGGCGATGGTGTGATTGCCGATCGCGACGCTCTGGAGACCGAGCGCGCTCGCGGCTGTACCTAGGGCGACGGCGTTCGCCGCCGACGCGCTCGCCGTCGTGCCGATCGCGAGCGCGCCCCCTCCGGGGCTGCCGAGCGATGCCGCATTGGCGCTCGTTCCGATCGCGATGTTGTTGCTGGTGACCCCGCCAGCAGAGTCAGTGCCCGCGTTGGCCGCGCTACCAATGGCAATGCCCGCCTGGCCAGTTGCGGCCGCGCCCGGCCCGAGCGCGGTGGCGCCAGTGCCCAAAGCGGTGGCCGCGGCGCCGAGGGCAATGGCACTGACGGCCGTTGCCGATGCAGCTGAGCCGATCGCCAGCGCGTTGCTTGCCGTGTTGGTCTGCGTGACGGCCGCGAAGGCGCCGTTGCCGATCGCGACGTTGCCCATGCTGACGCCGTTGCCGGTGGCCACCCCCGCGTTTGCGCTGTTGCCGATCGCGACGTTCTCGAGGCCGACCGCCGATGCGGTGGATCCGATCGCCGTGGAATTCCCGCCCGCGGCCGTGTTGCTTCCGATGGCGACGCCGCTCGAGTCGGCGCTCACCGCAGCGCCAATCGCGATCGCGTTCGCTGCCGACGCGGTGGCGAGATAGCCGATCGCGGTCGACGCGAGGCCGAGCGAGCTAACTTCGTTACCGATCGCGATGGAGTCGTCGCCGCTTGCCTGCGCGTTCGTGCCAGTCGCGATGGCCTGATTGCCCGTCGCACCGTCTGCGAATGCGGCACCAGAAGTGGAGGCAAGCGTCGCCGCGATCGCTATCGAGATACCCGTCCGTTTGGGTCGTTTCATCACTTTCATTACAATCCCCGCTTACATCGAGATCCCGGCTCACGGGACGTTCACACCTGCGCAAGCAGGCCCTTGGTGCCCTCTGTTCCTGTCCTCCGCCAAGATTCCGGGAACAGAGGGGGTTCTTTTCAGTTCGAGCCCGCCGGCGCCGATCCGCCGGCAGCGGGCGCCGAGACGCTCGCGTCGGCCTGCAGGCTCTGGCCGCGGTCGATGAGCAGCAGCAGCGCGTCCTCGTTACCGGCGGCTGCGGCGCGCCGCACAAAATCCCGTCCGATGGCTTCCTTCTGCGCCCGGGTCATGCCCACCGAACGCGGGTAATCGCGCGGCGCAATCGCGCCCCGCATCAAGGCACGCCCCACCAGGTACATGGCGCCCGGCTCGCCGGCGTCGGCTTGTGAGGCGAGCAGGCCTGGGTAGTCCGTTTCGAAGCGCGCGCCGAGCCAGGTCGCCGCGCCGGGATTGCCTGCCCGCATGGCCGCCTCCATGCTCGGCCGCACCGCGCGGTCGGCGAGATAGCGTGGCAACGGCGATTGGGAGAGCCCCTGCATCAACATGAGGCCCGCGAAGGTGGCAAGGATCACGACGCCCGCGCGATCGCGAACAGAAGGGTTCGGATTCACGAGAAAGAGTGTCTTGGCCGGCCACTGAATCGACGCAGCGGCTTGGCGGCGGGCCAAGGCTCGCGCGCGCGACGCATCAGTACCGTATCGCCAGGCGAAGCAGAGGCGCGTGAAGGTAGCTTTCATCGTGAAGACTCCAGGAGGTGAGGGGTGGGATCGTTGGCGGCAGCGGCGGTGACAGCGGCACTGACGGCCGGAGGCTGTTGACGAACGCTGGCCACCGCCTGTTCAAAGGCGGTGCGCAGCATCGGCACGTCGCTGAACAGCGCGGGGCATTCGCAAAGGTCGGCCGGATCGAGCGCGCGGGTGCGGCCAAGCGCCATGGCGTGCTGGCGTGCCTTGGTCAGGTACTCGTGCCATGCCGCGGAGCCGGCGTCCGTGGTGCAGGTCGCGTAGGCGTAGCTCACGCGCGCCTCGAGGGCACGGGCCAGATGCGAGAGCGGGCGATTCATCGCGGCGCTCCGGACTGGTCAGCGGCGCCACCGAGCAGCGCCGCGGCGATCACCGGAAACGTCCGATGCATCGGCGGGTAACAGATCTCGTTCGTCGCGCACCCCTGGTACGTGACGGTCAGTTCGAACATCTCGCTGGCGTTCACGGGCACGCGCAGCGTTGCAGCGTGCTCGAAGACCTCGACGGGGTGGCCCGCGATCGCATCCGGCACCATGCGGCCGGGGCCGCGCTGGATCGCGCCGAGCCGCGCCAATTCGTCGTCGCTCGTGACGTGGAAGCGATCGCCGTACAGCCGGTAGCCGTCGGCGATCGCGAAATGGAGGACGACCGCGCCCGGCGCCTCGGTCATGCGCACACGGAACGCCTGATCTGGCTGCAGAAATTCGGGCGCATCGGCGCAAGCGGCGCCGGCGAACGCGAGCGCGGCCGCCACGATCATGTGGGGCAGCAGCTTGGGGAGACGGGCGAGCCACGCGATCATCGCGAACCCCGCCGGCGGCATGTTGCGTCGAGCCACGACACAAATCGAACGAACGGGAGCGTGAGGAAGCCCCAGAGGTAGATGAGGCCCGCATGCAACACGGTTTGCACACAGACTTGAGGTCCCATGTGGGTGCCAGCGATCCGCAACGAGGCAAATCGGATGGAATACCAGGCCAGTCCGACCAGAGCGACGCCGTATACGCACAACCCGAAGTTCTTCATGGCTCGGCGAGCGCCGAATAACAGCTCCCAATCCGCGTCGTGACCATTGAGCGCACGCATTGCGGGCGCCCAGAAAGTAAAGGCGATCGCGACCGTAGCGCCGATCGGCAAGATTTCGTCTGAGAACCAGTCACTGTCCGCGCTCGCGATCGGCACGAGCAGAACGCTGGTGGCGATGACAAGCAGCGCGAATGCGATGAGCACGTGGGCGGGCTCGACAGGCCGCGGGACGGGTCGTGATCGCATACGTGGCACTCCTTCAATCCAATAGAAATTCGGGAAAAAGGCCAACCGGCACCGCCGGTTGGCTCGAAAGAAACGCGGGGTAGGTGAGCCGCGTCTCTGGGGTAAACGGATTACTGGCCGATGCCTCCCTTGGCCACGTCGGTGGTCTCGGCAAAGGTGTATTTCTTGACCGTGCCGTTGTCGTCGAAGAGCACGGTGAGGGTCTTCTTGCGCACATCCGCGCCGTGCGCGAACGCACCGACGATCGGCACGAAGTTGATGGCGTGCGGCGTCGCGTGAGCGAGCTCGTAAGTCCAGATCTCGAGCCCGGAATCGGTGAACGTGGTCTTGTTGGGCGAGCCGAACGTGTCCTGCACTTCCTGCTTTGTGGTCTTGCCCTCCTGGATCTGCGCCCGGACGCTCGACTGCGAGGTGGCCTCGAGCCGCTCGTTACCCGTGGTGGCGCAGCCGGCGAGCACGACGGCGGCGCCGATGGTCGTGATCAGAAGCGTTTTCTTGGCGAATTTCATGGTCTGCCTCGTTGCGTTATCGATGGTGGAAAGTTCGTCTGCTGCTCAGTCAAAATGCCCCGCGCGCAGCTGCGCCTCGCGGAACCGGTACTGCCATTCGTTCATGTGCCGGCGCACCTGCAGGTCGATGTAGCTCACGTAGGGCTGCACGCAGGCCCACAGCGCCGTCACGGCAATGCCAGTCAGCACGTACATCCGGATCCAGTCGCCCGGAACGAACGTGATCGGCCGGCCGAGATCCAGGCGGTTGGCGAGCAGCTGCGCCCACAAGAAGAGGGCGGGCGCCCACGCAAGCCAACAGAGCACGACCAGACGCGCCAGATAGCGAAAGGCCCAACTGATCTCGATGCGAAGCAGCCGGGGGCTCGTCCACATGCGCCAGCGCGTGTGGCGCAGCTCGGCGCGGTAGAAGTGCGCCGGGTAGGGCAGAGGGCGAATGCGCGCGCGGCGCCGGAACGGATACACGGGCTGCCTCCTATCGCTCGAGCGAATGCTGGTGTTCGTGGGCGTGTCCGGCGTGCTCGATGTGCTGGTCGTGCTCCTTGACCTGGTGCAGCGCGCTGTCGGCCGAATACTGGATCGCCACCCGCTCGCCCACCTCGACGTCCCGCGAGAGGCGCTCGCGTGGGTAGACGATTCCGACCGTTTCGCCGATCTTGAGCAGAGCGTGGTTGGACGACTGCGCGAGCACCTCGCCCCGGTACGGGCGCGCCAATTCGCCCGCATCGCGCAGGATCAGGTTCTGCCGCGCGCCGGCGAGCCCGATGGCGTGCCGTGAGACTTCGTCCGGCACCGCGTCGCGCGGAAGGTCGCCGCGGCGGATCTGCGCGGACAAGTCGGCGCGCTCCTGCTCTGCGCCCGGCTCGGTCGAGAGGGCGGTACGCTCGGCGAGCCGGTGGTAGGCGGCATCCAGCTCGGGGAAGAGCGCGAGCGCCTGATCCCGGCCGAGCGTATCGAACGCCTCGCCCCGCTCGCGGTCGCGGGCTGGATTGGCCTCGGGCCTGCGCGGCGCGCGCGCCACGCTCACGTCCGGCTCCACGCGTGCCGTGTCGGTGCCGCCAAGCGTCGGCGATTGCCGCATCTTGCCAAGCAGCGCCTGATTGGCGGATTGCGGCTCGCGGGACGCGGAGGCGGACGCTTGCCTATCGACATCCAGCGGTTCGACGCCGCCCGGATCAATCACCACGAGGTGCCCGTCGACCACACCGAGGTTGTCGATCCCCTGGTCGCCCCAGCGGTACCCACGCTTGAGCAGGTCGGCTTCCATTCGCGCGACGTCCTTGGCCTGGACCCCGGCCGTGTCCGCGCGCGGCAGGATCTCGTAGCGCAGCGCCCCCTCGGTGCCGCTCAGAGTCGATTGCAGCACTTCGGGGATGCGCGGCCTCGCGGCAAGGTCGCCGACACCGAGGCGCACCACCTGCTTGCCGTCGTCGGCCGCGAGGACGACCGACGAGGCGCCGGCGCCGATCGGTTCGAGCCGACCGATACCCTGCGCCTGCAGCCGCGCCTCGAGCGCAGCAAGCGAGGGGGACGACGCGATCTGGTGCGCAATGGGATCGGGGACCGGCCCGCCGAGGATGGGCACATCACGAGTCATCGACAGCAGCGCGGCACGCAGATCTAACGGTGCCGCCGTGCGCTCGCGAGACTCCCGCTCCTCGACTCTCCGCTGAGCAGGCGCCGGCTGGCCTTGACCGAGGCCAAGCCGCTCGCCCTCTGGCTCCTGCGCCTGCCGCTGTTCGACTGCGAGTTCTCGGCGCAACCCGACCTCTCGCACATCCTGCGTCGGCGCGCCGCGCGCGATACGCAGCGCCATGACGTCGCCGAGCATCTGGACCAGTTGGCCGGCGTCCTCACGCGACAGCGGGCGATCGCGCTCGGCCCGCACTGTCTCGGCGGCCGCCGGCGCCAGCTGCCAGTCGCCCTGCCGGAGTTCGTTGCGATAGACCTCGCGATGCCGAAGGTCGAGGATCTGGACGCGGTGGACCGCCTTCTCGCGCTCGAGGAGCGCGATCGTCTCGACCATCCCCGCATACGCCTGATCGTGCTGCTCCGGGTTCACGACGCGACCGACGCCCGTCAGGGCGATTTCTCGCTCCGTTCGCAGTTGCGCCCTGGTCAGCGAGACGTCCTTCGGCATCGCGATGCCGCGCACCTCGACCGCATAGCCGCGCTCGGTAAGCCGCCGTGCAAGGTTGCGGATGCTGTCGGGATTGCGCATCGTGCCGTCGACGACGAGATGCCGACGAGCGGTCGATGCCGCGTCGGTCAGCCGGCCCGCCCACGCGCCGGCGGCCGCATGGGTAAGGTCCGCCGCGTGCTGCGGATCGCTCCGTAGCAACTGGCTGTACTGCGGCAGGTTCTCGCGCATGCGATCGGCGTCGATCAGCACTGCGCCGCCGCGGTCACCAAACTCGGCAACCGCCTGGCGCGCGAGCGCCGTCTTGCCGGTGCCCGGCTGTCCACCAAGCAAGACAGCGCGCGGGGCAGCCTGCTCACGGCTTGCGTCCAACGCTTCGCGCTCGACGCGCGCGTACGCCCTCTGGAGGACGAGATCAGGGATGGTTTCCATGTCGCCCCCGATCAGCTGCGGTCCGCGTTCAGCTGGCGCGCACGCGGCCCGAACTCGCTCAGCACGAACTGGATCGCCTGGCTATCGTACGGCTGTAGCGCATCGCGCAAGGTAACCAATGCTTTGCGCTCCGCGTCGGCCGCAGTCGCCCGCTCGATGTCCGGCTGACGCTGCATGTCCTCATGGGCAAGTACGGCCACCTGGTGCGCAATGAGTTGGCCAAGAATTTGACAGGCCACTTCGTAATCGACGGATGTCATCATGGTCTCCAACGTTGTGAGAGGTGCGGAAAGGGGAGTCATGGACGATCCTGATAGGGCTGGGATTCGTCCCAAAGCTTCGTCCACGCCGAGAGCGCCGCCGCGGCCACGGCCGTGTGATGCCAGATGACGAGGACGTTCTCGGCGTTGTGCCGCGCGCCGGCCTCCGTGTAGTTCATGGAGCCGGTCTGCGTGGTATCGCGATCGGCGACGATGAACTTGTCGTGCATGAGCGGAACCGCGAGATCGATCCGCACCGGGATGCCGGCGGCCGCGAGTTCGGGGAGCTTTGAGCCGCGGCCGTCGAGTTGAGAGCGATCGAGAACGACCCGCACCTGCACGCCGGCGCGCGCGCGAGCCAGGAGGTGGCTGACGATGTGGCGATTCGTGAGTTCGTAGGCCGCGACGACGAGTTCGGACTGGGCGCTGTCGATGACGCTGAGCACGAGTGCCTCGCCCTGCCCATCCGGGCAGGTAGCGAACTGAACAGACGCACGATCACCGGCCTGGCTGCCCTCGGAGTGGGCAACGCCACCGACATGGCCGTGCAGTGAGTCGGTGAGGTGAGTGACGGACGACGTGATTCCGCCCAGGCCCGGGCCTGAACCATCGTGCAGGATCAGGTAGCCGGCAACGCAGGCGAAGGCGAGGACGAGCAAGAACTTCATGCCGGCCTCCCCACGAGACCCGACTTTTGGGAGGAAGAGTACGGTGCGCCGCAACCGTAGAAGTCGGCATGACCAGCGCATCCCGCAAGGGAAAGCACCGGAAGCGTGAGCGCAGCAACGAACGCGCGCCTCACCGCTCGTGGCGGGCGATCGGCACTTGCCGGTGCGTCGAACGATTGCTTGATTTTGTTTTCGAAGAATGACTTGCTGCTACGCCTTTTTGGGCGTAGCGTCAACACTATCTTCGCCAGAGGACATCGCGCATGAGCCGCTTCCCCGATTACTTGTTTTTGGTAGCTTTCTTGGTCGCCTTCGGTGGACTGAATCTCATCTTCACGAACATGATCTTTCGGAATTCCGGACGCATTTACGTCCACAGCTCGAGAGTGTTCGTGATCGGGCTTGTCACCGCCGCTGGCTTGGGCGTGGCGATCGGCTTCGAACCGATGTTCGTCGGCTTGGGAAGCGCTTTCGCCAACATCGTTTGCGTCGGAGTCAGTATCGCGCTCGGGTGCCATCGTGGCGATATTCGACTTGTGCCGCGGACGGGCCGATATAGTCGTGCGGACGCAGACGAGTTTTTTGATCACCCCACTAATCGCGAGTTTTTCGCACCCAAGCACGACTTCCTCGCTGGCTCGATCGCCGACCCGAGTAGCCTCAGCTACCGAATGGAACATGAGTATCGAACCCGTCATCACTGATCTCCAGTAGGCCGGCCAGGCCCATTTTTCAATTGGTCTTGGAAGTTATGTTGAGGTGAGGGCGAGGTGGCGGGTGATTTCCCGCTCTCCTGACCGCCAAACGCGGACGGTCTCTGTGCGCCGTCGACAATTGGCAAATTGGCTGAATCCCCGACCCGCTCCGGCGGAGGCATCGCGTCTGTAGACCCGGCCGCCACGACAGGTGACGCCGAGGCGTTCACCTTGTGCGATGCCGCGGACGGCGGCCGGTCGACAACTGCACCGGCTGCCGCAGTTGCCTCGCCTACGTTCCCGCGAGGTGCCTCAGCTTGGCCCACCTCGACAATCTTGATGTCCGCGTCGGATAGTTTCTGCGGATTCATGCCGTGCGCAACGTCCCCGGGTACCTGCTGCGAGCCAGCATTTGGCGCATTGCGCGACCCGCCGCCAGCATTTTCGAGGCTCTCTCTCCTTGCAGCCGCGCGGTATGCATCCGACCTCGCGGGCAAGGCGCGCGCCGCGTCATTTTCCGGCTCCGTTAACCTCTGCATTGCGTCCGGAAGGTCGACCTTCTCACGGACCCGAGTCAATGGACGTTCGGCGTCGTTACCGATGCGGCTTTCCATCGCATCAACACGATCGTGCGCATCCCGTACGACTCGCGGTGCCAGGGTGTTTATCTCTACGGGCGTCGTATCAGTGCTGCCCACATTGGTAGCCATCCTTTCGAAACTCGCTGCGACATCGGAGCGCGGCGTACCTGCTCCCTGACTGACTACGGCGCGTTCTGTCGTGGGCAGGCGGCCGCCATTTAGCGCTCTCGTGGGCACAGCGGAGTTCTGGCGCAGGATCTCCCGCGTAGCCGAGTCGTCCGAGATGAGCTGTCTCAACTGGGTCTCGGGGAGGGTCATCATTCGGCTGTAGCTCATGCCGTTGCGCGTGGCGACGTCACGTAGATGCGCCGGGGTAAGCAGATTCTGTGTTTGCTCGAGACGCGAGACTTGTTGAGTCGAGCCTCTCTGACGAAGATCCGATGAACGGGACGTATCCGCCGAATCGCGCATTCCCGAGGACGCTTGTTCGGTCAGGGAGGCTGACTGCTCGTTCCGCGCATGCTGCCCGGATTCTTCAGCAGTAGCCTCCGAGTGGGTTTGAGAGCCTTCCCGACTGATCTGTTCGCTCGAGGTCTCGCCCTCTTGACTGGTGCGCTGATCGGCGAACCGTTGGGTATCGCTGTTCACGAAGCGCTGCGCGTATCCCCCACCCAGATCGAGGTCAAAGCCGAGCTTGCCGCCGAATCCTCCACGGCCCTCTCCCTCGCCGGCGATAGCGGCCGCGGCGCGAGTCTTGCTTCGATACCCATTACGCAGCGCTTCGATTTCTGTCGGAGACTTGCCGAGTGCCGTCGCGCGACGCACCAAGTCTTCTTCTTTCTGCAGGTCATATACTTCGCTGTTCGTTGATGCACTGCCGGCCCCCGCGGGCGTACTGCTCTGCCGGGTGGTTGGCGTACCGGCACGTCCATTGGAAGTCTGCCCTGGCGTTCCGGCAGTCTCAGCATTCGCCGGATTTCCTTCACCAAAGGACTTATCTGCGCCCAAACCGGCTCGAGCATCAGCTCCAAGGCGCCAGTTCGTCTCTCCTGACGTTGAATGCTCGTAGCTGTCGGTCGCCTGCTGCTCGACCGCCCGTCGACGATCAGTCGCCTCGGTCTGGGAGCCTCTCGTGCCACTACTCGCGTCGTCGCTACTTCTCTGGGTCGTCGCTCTATCAGAGCTATTTCCAACTGTATTGGTCGTAGAGGCTACCCGCTCGGAGCCCGCGAACGTAGAACTCGTTCGGCTGGCCGAGATGCCTGTCGATGTGTCGGTGCCGAGGGAACGTTCCGTCGCGCTCTGCGCCGTCGCGCCGAATCCAAAACTGCTCTGAGAGTCGCTGCGCGTGATAAGCCCGTTGGCGAAGTTCGTGAACGACGAACCCGTGCCCTGCTCGACGGTCACGGACCCGGCCCGATAGAGACCCGAGGTGTCGTATTTGTTCGCCGAGATCACATTGCGCGTCGAGTTGCCCACCGACGAATTGTCCAGGTGGCTATTACCGATGTTCTCGTCACCTTGGGCCTGCTGGCCGCCGATCTGCTGAGCCGGCGTCGTGAAGGCCCCTGTCGCCAGCGAGGCGAGGCGCTCTGCGCTCCAACTCGCGACATTGATGATGCCCCACGCGATGACGGGAGTCGTAACGATCATGTAGCCGAGCAAGGCTTGTTCGTCTAACAACGTGCTGCTGAACTTCGGTGCCATTCCAAACGGAACGCCAGCCTGCAGTGACATTGCCAGCATCTTGCTCCGCAGGTGGATCAACGAAAGCCCGTTGAGCATCGCGAAGATCACCGGCCAGAGCCCAATCCACAGGAGGATCTTGGCGTATGCCCCGAGGGTTCGCTTTGCCGCGTCTCCCCCGCCGATCAGGGAAAGGACGAGCACAATCGGAAACAAGGCATAGAGGATCGCCTCGATGTAATTGCGATACGTGGGCAGCGCTTCCTTCGCAAGAATCATCGTGGTCGTCATCGATCCGTTGGCGGCCACACCGGCCTGCGCCGAGCTGATCAGCGCGTTCACCTCGGCAACGCGGCCCGGGTCATTGAGCATCGCCGGCAGCTCGGCACCGGCTTGACGCCAGACGTTGTTGAACATCGCTTGGCGCAGCGCCGACGAAGCGTTCTGCGACGATTGCAGAATGAAGCCGTACGAGTCGCCAATCGCGTTGACAAATGCCGCCTTGGCGGCCGACGCGTCGCTGATATCGGGATACATCTCCTTGCCGTAGATCTGCTCTGCGTTTTGCTCCGCGTCCGTCACGCGGATCAGCAGCAGCGTTCCGGTGGCCGAGCAGGTGTCCGTCGTCGGACTCGCAGTCAGCGTGTTGGTCGTCACGTAGCGAGCCGGGCTCGTCTGGGTGAAGACGGTGTTGAACGGATCGGTGCCGCTCATGATCGTTTGGGGGTTGATCGCCCCGTCCTGGATGTCGTAGACGGTGCATTCCTTGAAGAATTGCATCAAGTCCGCCTGCAGGCCGGGGTCCACGACCTGCGCCTGGTTCACCTTCTGGAGTACCGAGACCCCGAATCCGAGATCGCCCTTCTGCAGCCCCAACGTGTCCGGCACGCTGAACACCGTCTCGTACGCCTGGGTGAGCGACCTCGACACCGTGGTGCTCGCCTGTGCGATTGCGGCCAGATAGGCGGGCACGTGGTCCACCTCGCGGGTGGGCTCGATACCGGTCACGTCCGTGATGAACACGTTCTCGACCGGCGCGACGACCAGCTGGGTCATGAGCATCGCGCTCGCGAACCACTTCACGATGTCGGTGCTCTTGCGCCCGATGGCCGCGACGAGCGCGATCAACAGGCCGCTCAGCAGCGTGAAGCGCATCAGGCCACTGAACGAGCCGCTGCCCATGAAGGATGCGACGCCGTTCAACACGTAGTAGAGCGTGTCGACGTTCCCGTACGTGTCGATTTCCATGTTCATTGCGTCGTCCCCGAGGTCAGGGTCTGGCCAAAGGCGAGCGAGTTACGCAGCGAGGGCGATATGCTGCTGTGGATCGCGCGCTCCATGGATTGAAGCTCCTCCACCAGCGACCAAGCGTTCGATGTCTGGCGGAAGGCCTCCATGACGACGTCACGTGCCTCGCGCTCGACCGAGTCAATGCTCTCGTTGATGCGCGTGGTCTGGTTCAACAGCGAGGTGCTGGTGCTGACCGTGCTGTAGCGCGCGATCGCCCGGCGCAGATCCTCGGCTGACCCGCGGATATAGGCTTCCGCGTACTTGGCGGCCATCAACGATTGGTAGGTGGCCAGCATCTGATCCGCCACGGCGCTGTTGTTAAGCCGCGTGCCGACCGCGATCATCTTGTAGACCGGCAGGTCGGTCATGCTCAAGAACTGGAACGTGTCGGTAGGGTTGGCCAGCGCCGACCGGTTCGCAACCGCGTCGACAATGCGCTGCAGCTTCGTCTGAACCAGCGATCTGAAGGTGGTGAACTGCACTTCCTGGGTGGAGGGGTTAAGGCACTTCGTCGTCTCGTCGCACTGGTAGAGCTGAATGGTGTCCGTGCTCGCGCTGGCCGGGTCATTGCCCACGAGTTCCTCGACGGTCACGCTGCCAATGCGGGGAAGGAAGACCGGATTGACTTCCGTGCCGTTCGAATCAGAGGGGTTCGGGAAGATCACGGTGCCAACCAGCGACATCAGGAACTCGCGATCGGACGTGCTCAGGTCCGGCAGCTGGAGCAACGCCTGCCACGTCACGTTGCCGTAGGGCTGCTTAGCCGCGAGGTTCGGGTTCTGCGCGGTCGCTGTATTGATCGTCGCGGCGGCTTGCGTGGCGTTGTTGCTGGTGTTCGACCAGGCGTCCGTCATGTCCGAATACAGGTTCATGAACGGCCCCGTTGTGTCCGCGAGGTTCGCCTGCTCCTTCTTCCAGGTGTCCGGCGTCACGGCATTCACGACGCCCTCGGCCGCCTGACACGAGTCGATGTTCATCCGGTTGATGTCCTTGGCGATCGCCTGCAGCGACTGCATGACGTTGTCGCAGGTCGGGCAGAGGTTCTGCAGCGCGAGCTTGAACGCGTAGCCGAGCGCGTTCGAGCCGATGTTGCGCAGTAGGGCGACGAACTGCTCCTTGTTGATGAAGCTGAACCCGCCGGTGAAGAGATCGATCCCGCCGCAGCCAGCGCCCCACGACGGCGCCGTCACACTCGCGAGCTGGTAGGTCTTGTGTGGTGTGCGCATGAAGACGCTGCCGCCGCTGTACATGTTCATCGTCTCGCCCTGCAGGACGCGCGGGCTGGATACGTTGCCCATCGCGTTGATGGAATCGAATACCTGCTGCATCGACATCGCATCGGAGGCGATGGGGCTGAATGCGATCACGCCAGCGGCGAACGCGGCGACCCAACGGGACGGTTTCATCAGAAGAGTTCCCCAGGCTTCGAAGCGGTAAGAACGAAGATGCGATCGACGATGTCCTGGAGCGACAGGACGCCTGAGCCGATCATGGCGTGGTCGCCGGTTTCCTTCGACGCGATGAATAGGGCCGGCACTTGCTGCACGCCCCAGATCGCGGCCTGACCGTGGTCCGCGGTCGGGTTCGGGAAATCCGGAATGCCCTGGCCATCGAGCGACACCGGCAACACGTCGATCCCGTACCGGTCCGCGAGCAAGCGAATGGTGGGCGCGAGAGCGTGGCAGTACGGGCAGTCATGCCGGAAGAAGAAGATCAACCCATGCTTATCGGCCAGCGCGCGCAGCTGCGCGTCCTGATCGTTATCGCGCGCCTGGTCATAGGTGTGGACGGCGACATTGTTGGTCGGCCGTTTGAGCGAGTAGTCGAGGTCCGGGTTCTGCCAGACGACGCGCCGCGACACGTCGGCGTAGGTCGCGCTCTTGGCCATCACATACAGCTCGAGCCGCTTGTACGATTTGACGTTCGTTTCGGTCGGATCCATCGTCGCGATGTCGAGCCGGTGCTTGAGCGCCTCGCGCATCTCGTCGGCGGTCTTGAACCGGGAGAAGTCGTCGGGGTCCGCCGGCGCGGCCGCACTCGCGATCGCCGGCGCGGCCGGCTTGTCGTCGTCATCGCAGTACCAGTTGAACTTCGCCTGACCGTCGCATTGCCACGCGGACGGGTAATCGACGCCGTCGGCAATCCCGAGCGTCGGACAAACCGCCGCACCGGCGAGCGCGGCCGCGATGGCGAGCCTGATGAGTTTTCGCGCCATCACTGGTCCCCTCGGCTCTCGCGCAGCCGGCCGCGCCAGTACAGCCCGAACGGTGTCGGTCTCCAGAGCTTTAAGCCCACGAGAAATCCGACTAATACGAGAAAGAAATACGTCTCGCGAAGCACAGCTGCGGAACGGACGGCGAGAGCAGAGAGCGGGACCTCGATCGTGTGGCTGCGTTCGCAGTGGCCTATCCGTGGTGACGCGTCTTCGCAGATGCGCAGGACAGCAGGCGTGGTTGCGGCCGCCGAACCGATTGCGATCTGCCATGCCGCCTGTGAGGACTCGATGAAAGGCGCAGGGCTGAAAAGAGCCACTAGCAACGACAGTGTCGCCAGCGGTTCGAGGATCACGACAAAGAGCATTCGACTCAGATAAATCGGAAGGCTTGTAAGCAGCGGGCCAAGCCAACGCGAGGAATCTTCGAAAAAACGCTTAGATGGTGTAGACATGGTCTCTTTCTCTCTCGCATAACTAGTGGGCGACAGCGCCAGACGATGCCTGCCTGCCGGCACCGGCACGGTCATCGCCGAGGCCGATCGGCGGGACGCCGTCTCGGCAGTAATTCATCTGCATGTCGAGCCTTCCGGTGGTTTCGCCGGCCGGGGTCTGCACGCCGCGGATGTCGAACACGACGTCCAGCCGCTTACAGCCCGCGCGGGGGAGATCCACGATCGGCCGGGCCGAGACATAGACCGGCCCGTTCGCCGTCAGCTGGCGGGTCAGCGAATCGGCCAACGGCCCACGCAGCGCGCCGTATGACGAGCCGTGGTCGATGGCATCGGCGAGGATCGGCGCCAGCGACGTGTAGCTGCTCGCTGCGGCGAGTTGGCAGAACACCAGCAGCGCGATGCCGCCAGCGAGGTGGTAGCGGCGGCTCATTGGGAAGCTCCCTTGCCGGTGGTCATCTGTTGCTGGATGGTCTGCAGGATCGCGCCCTGATCCACAGCTTTCGACTGGATGGAGTTGACGAACTCAGTGAAGTCGATCTTCGAGAAGTCGAGCTGCTGCAGTTGGTCGGCCGTCAGGCCGCTGCAACCGGCGAAGGGCAGGCCAAGCTGCGCCTTGCCTTGCTGATTCACGATCTTCGCGATCAGCGAGTTGAAGCAGCAGTAGCTTTTCTTCTCCTCAACGCACACGCCAAGCACCTTCGATGAGCAACCTTGGGCGTACTGGACGCAGAGATCCTGGCCACGCTTGAGGCTAAGCACCTGCTCGTCCTGCGTGCAGGTCAGCCACGACTCGATCAGCTGGATAGCGACTGCGGCGGCGAAGGCATAGGGGTTGAAACTGACGAACTGGAAACCGTTCGCGAAAGAGAACGAGAACTGGAACCCGTATGCGCCGAAGGTGCCGGCGGAATTGAGCACGTTGGAGGCCCACGCTCCCATTTGATTGAGGCCCGCATTCACGATCGTGCTGTCGACGGTCTGGTAAAGCTCGTCGTAGACGTACTTTGAGCCGAGCGCGATGCCCTGCTTCACGGTCGTACCCGCGATCGACAGGCCCGCGCTGACCGCGGCGCCCGTGATTGCATTGTTCGTGTAGGCGCCGCCGCCACCATTCGTTGTACAGCAGCTCTTGATCTCGGCGCCCCCAAGGACCTTGATCGAGCAGCTGCTGTCGTAGCCCTTGAAGATGTCGATGTTGCCGGACGCGTCGACCCCGTAGGCACCCGCCTCGCGCCCCGTCTCGAGGCCGGACACGACCTGGCCGAGCGCGTTATCCGAAGGGCTCGACGAGTTGAAGCAGCCGGCACCAGGCGCGCACATCGTGTTCGTGCATTGCGTCACTGTCGTCGTGTGCGCGGGCGTGTCGACGCATTGGTAGGTGTACTGCCAGGTGTCGCAGGTGCTCGGGGACGCGTCGTTGTACGAGAGGCACTGCTGCCCAACCATTCCGCAGCCTTCCTGCCGAAGCGGTGCGCAGTCATCGACGGCATCCGCGGCCTGACACTGGTACGTGTCTTGGTAGTTCCAGCAGTCGGCATAGACCGGTATGCCGTTGATGGTCCGGGTGCCGGCGGGCTCGACGCAGGTCTCGCCGGTAAGCTGGCAGGTTGGGACTGCCTTCGCGGCACCTGGGGCGGCAAGCAAAATCGCCAGCAGCGCGGAACAGAAAAGAGAGCGAAGGGCGATCGTCATTGCGCGGCCCTCTGTTCAAAGGAGGCACACTGGTCGTTCCAACTCGGCGTGCACACGGCAGTGCAGATCTGGTTGATAGTCAGCTGCGCGATCGCCTCACCGCCGCCGACGTCGCCGTAGCCGCCGATCGCCGCCTGGACCTCGATGGTGTTCACGCCTTCGTGCAGGTACGGGCGGATGTCCGTGCTTGGCGTGACGGTCGATGGGTTGCCCTCGTAGTGGCTCTGGAAGGTAAAGAAGCTCTGATACTCGGTAAGCCCGCCATCCGCCTTGAACGCCGTCTTGTCGGAACAAACATTCCTGATGCCACTCGCGCCGAGGTTGCTCACAAAGGTGGCGCCCGCCAACGGTGCGGCAAGATAGCCTTGGCTCCGTGTTCCGGACGTCCCGTCGTTTCCACCGCCGGTGGCGCCGGGCAGAAGCGCCGGCGCGCACTGCAGCACGCGGCCGCCATCGGGGGCGTCCGAATAGACCGTCACGCCGTTGATGTCCACGCTGCGCAGCGTGTTGTTGGCCGTGACCTTGCTGAGCACGGCCGTGCCGATCTGGCTTAGGTTCTGGATCGTGAACGACATCGACGCGTACTGCGTAAAGCCGGTGTAGCCGGTGTTGTCGTGATACCCGGTGTCGGCGCCGAAATTCCACAGTGCCGAGTTTGATGCGAGCCGGGATGCAAACCCGCCACTAAAGCTGCCCTCGAGCACGCCACCCGATGCGCAATCCTGATAGGGCTCGGTGCAGATCGGGTTGTACACGCGCGTGCATGTGTATGTCTGCGTGCCAACCGCCTGCTCGCAGGTCTCCTGCTTGTAGGTGGCTGGAACGTTTGACGTCACGTCGTGGCAATCCTGTGTTCCGGTGGTCGTGCCGGGATTGCTGATGGTTCCCGAACTGCCCGTCACGATCGGGTCGCTCGCGCCGAGGGGCATCTTGTTAGGCGGCTTGTTGGCCAGATAGTTGACCGCATCGCATTCCTGCTGCCAATACGCGCTCGGATTGGCCGGGCGCGTCGCGCAGTCCGCTTCCTTGCCGGTGCCGGCCGGCCCGAGGGTACCTTGACCGTTGCCATACAGCGGCGTGAGGTCCGCGTCCTGATTGGTGTAGTTCGGAACGTTCGATCCACCGGTTGCGATCGTGCCCTTCGCGCTGGTCATGCCCGACGTGCCCACCTGTTGCCCTTCGGCGAACGCGGAGGCCGTCGACGCGCTATCGGCGAGCGCGCGCACGCCGAAGGCGGCCGTGGCCGTGGCGATCACGAGAGGCGCGAAGCGCGCGAGTTGGGCTCGGATGGCCATCACTCGACGTCGCCCAGGGCCGTTAGATAGCGCGCAGCGTCCGATGCAAACGCCGGGCTGTGGTCGACGATCCTGCGCAGCGCATAGGCCGGCGTCACGTCGCCCGACACCGAGACGTAGGTCTGTGGCAGCGCGCAGCCGCTGCTGTCGACCTGGCTATCGGCATCGCCGCCTTGCGTGACGACGAACGCCGGCACGCGCTCAACGCGATACTGCGTGAACGCTTTCGGGTTGACCACGATCCCGCCGGAGGCGAGACCGAGGCGCTGCATTTCCGCCGCCGTCGCCTTCAGCGAGTCGTCCTTGAAGCCTCGAAAGACAACCGTGCCGCCGGCGACGTGCATCTGCTTGATGAGGCGCACGAGCGACGCGTCGGGCATCGAGAAGCTGGCGAAGGCTACGAACGAGTCGGTCACACGACGCTGCACACGGCCTTCGTAGCGTTTGGCGATCGCCAGCGGATCGGCGCTAGCCGTCGGGAGCGCCGGCGTGGGGATGTTGGGGAAGTCATTGCCTTCATGAGCCGCCTTGGCCGCGGCGTCGCGCATCTGCTTGGCGCGTTCGCCCTGGATGCGGGCCATCTCTGCATCGATGGCGCCGGTGGCCGGCATCGCCCCCCGATAGCGCGCGGCGCCGCTCGCGGCCGCATCGAAGGTCGCATGCCGGCCTGCTTCGACGCGTTGCTGCTCCCTCCCGAGCGCGTCCCCCGAAATCGTCTGTGCCGTGGCGAGGACAGGCAGGATCAAGCTCGCGATCGCCGCAGCGCCGAAGAGGCGATAGGTCGTGTTCATTGGGGGAGGTCTCCGAGATTGGCGCCCTGGCAGCAGTTGCGCTTGCGGAAGATCTCGTAGGCGAAGTCCTCGCCGGTGTACGGGATCATCTTGCCGGCGCCCCAGAGGGCAGAGGTGCGGCCGTAGGGTTGGCAGCACTGGCCGTTGATCTGGCTGGTTTGCGCAACGGGGTAGAGCATCGTGTACTTGTATTGGGTCTTGTCCATCACGGGCTGCAGGTAGTAGCCGCACATCGCACCGTCGCCCGTGGTGCCCCACATGAGCCCTTCCCGATGGAGCTTCGCGGTCATGCGCTCGACCAGCAGCGATGACGCCTGCACGGCCGACACGTGCGCCTGCACATGGCCGTTGAAGGGATAAATCGAGCCGTTGCAGCCCGCGCACCAGAAGAGCAGGTTGCTGCCAAAGCCAAGCGACGAGAGCACGCAGTCGCCGGCGCAGGCGGCCTGCGCGACGGGGCTGCCGAAGAGATAGGTCTCCGGCTCGAGGAGCATCGTCAGGTCGTCGTCGCTCCAGGTCGGGTCGACCTCGGTGAGATAGGCGACGTCGAAGCTGCCGGTCTCCATGCAAGGATCATCGAGCAGGATCTCGGTGTAGTACATGACCGGGTCGGTGTACCAGTGGACCTGGTAGAAGCTGTGACGGGTGTTGTCCTGCTGCAGGCGTACCTCACCCTCGGGTGCCGAAATGCCCGGGTCGAGCGAGATCCCGCCGAGCGAAACGAAGCAGTAGGGCGAGCGGGTGACGTCGACGCGCCGCACCGGCTCCCAGAAGCTGAACCGCACGCCGAAGGTGCCATTGCAGAAGCACAGGAATCCGCCCGGGTTGGACGTGTCGTCCTGACCGTCGCTGATCAGCGTGGCGTCACCGATCGCCATCGGAAAGGCGCACTCCCAGCAGATGTCGGTGACCGGGTTGGCGAAGCGGCCCACGCACTGGCCAGCGTCAGCCGGCGCGGAGAGCCCAAGGCCGCCCAGCAGCGCGAATGCGAGCACGATCCGGCGCAGCAGGATAATCACGCGCATTAGCACCTCAAGAAGGATTGGAGGTCGAAGACCGGGTATCCACACGCCAAGGTAGTCCAGCCGTACCACGTGACAAAAAACACGGCCGTGAACACCGCCACTACGACTATTGCGATCCCCATCCAAAGCAACAACCAGAGCGCCTTCTGCAACAGAGATAAGTCATCCCATTTAGGGCTAGGCGGAACAGATGCGTCGCCCAATTCCGCCTGCAGATCGGCTGTCACCTGCCGCTCGACAGGCTCATCCATACTGTCCCGGGCACTCTGCGGCTGCGTAGCCGATGCATCTCCGATGACCGGCATGGCTTCAACGCCGAGATGCACGCGCATGCCACCTTGAATCCGCGCCAGCAGATCCAGTGCGCCTTCCCATGTCAGGTTCTCGACCATGACTTTCTGGCCGTGAGACGGATAGTCCGGATCACCTGCAACGATGCGGAAGCGGTCAGCCGGCTGCTCCGTGGCATCTGAAGCCACACGTTCCACGGAAATTCGCCGCACGAAGGTGCCGTAGGCCTCCGCCCTCCAAACGTAGGTCGTCGCGAAGTCGTCGCCGGTCAGGACCAGCTGGTCCTTCGTCACATCGACAACGATTTGCGCGGTGTCTCGAGGCACGACAACGCTGGACGACGGTGCGTGTCCGACGTCGCCCATCTCCACCGAGGCGACCGCAACCGCATCCTCTCGCCTGCGCGCGGCTATCTGCGCTTGGCGACGAGCATCGGCGCGAAGCAGTTCGTCTGTCTTCGTCCCCGTCTTGAGGTAAATGCCCTGCGCGGACAGCGACTCGAGAATCGCGTCCAGCGTCGTATCGCGCTCCATGGCACCGTCGGCCTCGGGGATCGACCGGGCGAGGGCGGTTTTCAGTTCAAAGGGCACGAATGTCGCGTCACCCTCCTGGACGAAATCGCAATCGAGTCGCCCGGCTTCGAGCTGGATCGCATCCAGCATCGATTGCGTGTGCGATAAGCCCAGATCCTGGCTCACGATGGACACGACATCGTGTTGGGTGATATCCACCCGAGCTGATTCGGTCATTGCTGTTCCCCCGTACATGTTTGATCGGTCGCGCATAAGTTGGGTCCGGTTACCGCAGTTGTGCGGCCGGCTCTTCCTCGAGCAGCAGCTGGTTGCCGCGCTGGCTGATCACAGCCGGCACCCGCGTGATGCCGAACCGCTGGGTGAGACGCCCTTGCTGGTCGAAGTACACCTGTCGTTTCCACGACTTCGTGAGGTCGAGCCACGAGCCGCCGATGAGGATCGGCTTCACGGCCGCACCGTCGCGATCGGCCAGCGCGCGAGCCGCCTTGACCTGCGCTGGGTCACGGCCGTCGAAGAACACCAGGCGCTCGTGCAGCGTGACGATGTCGAGTGGATTGATGTGGGTGCCGGCGGGCACGATCACGGCTCCCTCGTCGTTCAGAACCGGCTTCGAGTACGTGACGGTTGGATCGATGAGGCGCTGGGCGTACTCGGTCACCGTCGAGACGCCCGGCACCGCAGGCATGTCGGTGATGTCCTGCATCGCGCGGCGACGCGCGCGCTGCTCGAGCGCGGCCAGGCCGCCGCTGGCCTGCAGTTGCGCGAGGCGGTGTTTGAGCATGGCCACCGCATCGTGCTCGGCAATCGGATAGGTCGGGCCGACGACGCCGAGGTCCTCGGAGTGCGCGCCGGCGGCCGCGAGTACCATTGCCGCGATGGCAAGCCACAGGCCGGTGCGTGCCATAAGGCCGCCGAATTCAGAAGAGTTCATAGGCTTTCCCCACGATCGCGTCTTGCGCAACGGTGCCGGAGATCGCATAGCGCGAATCGAGGCTGTTCGGATTCGAGGTGGCGACGAAGTAGTGGCCCGGAGGAATGACGCCGCCCTCGGTCGGGAACAGCGCCATGCCGGCCAGTGAGAGCGGCTTGGCGTAGCCGATATAGGTGTTGTTGACCCAGACGTCGCGGCCGCTCACCCGCACGACGTCGCCTGGCAGTCCAGCAACGTGCTTCATGAACGTCACGCCCGCGGGGTACGTGGCGCCACCGTGCCAACGGAACGCGATCGTGTCGCCGAGCCGCGGCACGCGCGTCGTCTTGTCGATGAAGTAGAGGGTGCCGGGCAGGCTCGTCGACAGGTTGAAGCCGAGCGCGTACCACGGTCGGATTCCCCAACCGAAGCCGGCGGCGACCAGCAGAATGGCAAGCGTGCGCAGCAGGCGCCGATATCGCAGGAGACGGATCGCGAGCGCGGTCATTTGCTGAGCCTCGTGGCGATCACGGGTGTCACGTCCTGTGCGGACCCCGAGAGGACCGCGGCCTTGTTCACCACCACGCACCGGCACTCGGCGCCGTATTGCGCGACAGCGTCGGAGAGGTGTTTGGCCCAATCACCGGCCTGCTGGAGCGCAGCGCTCTTGGCTTCAGGCGTCATGTGAGCAGGATCGCCATCACCGAACTGCTTGATCTGCGTGGCCTGCTCGTCGGTCAGCAGCTTCTGCACGTCGACGACGACGATCGGCGCGGCAGCCTCGCTCTGCTGGAAGTAGTCGATCGGTGCATGGATCAACAGGGTGCCGACAGCCGTCAGCAGCCCGGTCAAAATAAGGTCGTAGCGGATGATCATCGCGGTTTCCGTTTGTGCTCGATGAGCGCGCGGATCGCATCCTCGGTGGACATGCCACCGTCGCGCAGCCGCTGCATGAAGTTAAAATCCGGCCCCTTGGTGGTGGCCATCGCAAGGGTGAATTCGTCGGGGATATGGCGCAGCAGGTGTTGCCCCCCGTCCGGGTCGACAAGGACGAACTCGCTGTAGCGACCTGGGACAGGGGAGAGTGACTTGAGCATCTTCTTCAAGCCGGGCGACAGGTCGATGATGTCGCCACGCTCGATCTGTGCCAGCGTGTCATTGCTCTGCTTGAGGTGGAATTTCCAGCCCGAGTTATCGAACGCCGCCTGAGTGGCTTTGTTCATACCCGCGTCGGTAATGCCCTGGGTCGCAAAGAAGAAGCTGCCCTCATATTTCCGGGCGCGTCGGTAGCCCTCTTCGGTAAAGTCCGCCGACTCCTGGTCGTCACCCGCCGTCTGCCATCCCTCGTCCTGAAGAAAGAGCTTCTTGCGCGATCGCTCGAATCGGTACATCTCATTCGTGACCTGATTCGTGAAGCCCAACATGATCACGGTGCGCAGCTGGGGATCACTGTTAAGGTGCTCGAGTTCGAGCCCGACGACGTCATTGTTGAGGTTGACGTTAGTCCGTCCATTGACGTACCGCCCGTACACACCGCCATCGCAGAACGGGTCGAGCCTAATGGAGAGCTCGTACGCAACACGCTCCTTTTGTCCGTTCTGATCTTTCAAACTGAGAAGCGCGTCCCGCACACGTGTCGGGTTACCGTCTGTCCCGTAGTCCTTCCAGACCATTCGCACGGCCTTGTCCAGCAGCCCACGCTCAAGGTCGGTTATCGGCGATGTCGGGGACACCATCCTCGCAATGATCGGTCGGATGAATTTGACTTCGCTGTCGATGCCGTTGTCCGCATCGCTCCCTCCGGTGGAGAACGAATTGACGATGATGTTCGACCCCGGCTTGAAGTCGATGTACTGACCGCCTGCCATGGCTATCTGCTTCTCGTAGGAATAGCCCACATCGGTAAGGCGCACGACACCGCCTACAGCGCGAAATGCGGCGATGATCTCGTTCATCAATACCGACTTGCCGGCTCCGGATGTGCCGTCGACGAAGCCGTTGTAGTTCGTCGAGCTCGAGTAGAGATCGATTGGCGCCGGCGTGCCGCGTCGTCCATAGAACATCAGATTTGGATCGCCGCTCGTGCCCGCCCATTCCGCAATCACTGGAGCCATGTCGGTCGCATTGACCGTTGTCTTGGTCGAGATTAGCCGAAGCTTGTTGAGGTCGTCCCGCAGATCTTGCGTCAACGACATCGGCATCGCCGACAGAAATGTGGTGAGCTGCTGCGTGACCATCGGAAACAGCTTGAACCGCTCAGAGCGCCAGATACCTCGGGCAGCGGCCACGCAGCGCTCGATCTCCGCGCGGGGCGCAAAGAGCGTCAACGTGTGATATAGCTCGCATATCGAGCCACCCGATTCGAGCTGAAGCCCGACTGCTCGCCAGTCCCGCTCCTGTAACGAGAGTTCCGGTTGCAACGAAGCCATCTTCGACTTCGCGTTCTGAGCAGCCCGCGCACCGCGCAGTGCGACACGGGTTTCGACGGCATTCTGGTCGAGTGTCATCACCCCCATGGTGATGAGGTAGGGGCAGGGATATTGTTGGACATCGTTGAACAGCGAGCCAACGATATTGCCCATCTCCCACAACTCTTTCTTCGACGGATACTGCAGCACGCCGAAGCTGCGCGCCGCGATCCGCTTGTCAGCGTCGCCCCTTTCCTCCGGCGGCAGACCGAAGAGCAGGTGCTCCGCCTTGACGCGCGCGTGATGGCCAAAGGGCACCAGCTGGTCCCTGACCGGCCTGTCCGGGTCGTATTTCTGGTCGACGGCTTCGGCTCCATTGCCGAACAGGTACTCGGGGTTGAGGACAGGCCACAGGAAACGGATGAGATCATCCGGCGTCGCGGACCGGCTCGCGAGGCTCGCCGAGCGCAGCGTCGCACCGACGACTTCGCGCAGGTTCTGCATCTCTTCGCGTGCCTTCCCGTCCTCGCTTGAGCCTTTGCGCACGACCGAGAGCATCAAGCGCTTGTCCGTGATCGAATAGTTCTGACCGGGGAAGAGCGGCCGCCCCTGGTTCGCGCGAAGGGCGGCGGCACGACGCTCGGCCTGCTCGAGGTAGAAGGGCGGGGCCTCGCCCCTATTCGCATACGTGCGGCGCAGATCCACGTACCTGTCCAGGTGCTCCTCGATGAGCGGATCAGCCAGCATCATCCACTGCACACCGTGGTTTGCCGGCATGGTGTCGTACAGGCCGAGCAGCGTGCGCGTCAACTCGCTGTCCGCGCCAGTCTGCGGCGCCACGACGAGTAAAAAGCCGATGGAACCCACGTTGTAGTACAACTCCGTCGCAGGGTCGTACTGGTCGTAGGGCAGCAGTTGGTGCAAGCCGACGGTATCGATGCGACGCTGGTCGGCGACGGTCGGCGCCGGCGGCCCGAGATCGTCGTCGGTGCCGAAGACGAACTCCTTCGCCAAGGTCGTCGCGAGGCCGCGCGCGCTATCCACCCACTCCTGGATCGAGCCCATGTGTCGTCCCTGTTCAGCGATCCGCAGCCGGTGACATCGCGGCCGCGCGGTCGATCGCACCGTCGGGCGTCAAGATGCCCTGCATGACACGGTCGGCAGGCGACGCGGGCGTCGTGAACGGATCACGCCGCGCTGCTGCGCCGGCATCCTTGGCGTCGCTCGGGGCAGCGGCCGCGGTCTGGCTCAACACCGGCGGCAACACCGGCTTGAACGCGGCACGGATGCGCGCCTGGTTGTGGGCGATCGACCAGTGGCCAGGGTCGACGACGAGGTACACGTACTCCTGGTCATGCAGATCCGAATCCGCGTCCTGCCAGGGGGCGAACCAGACACGCAATTCACGGGGCGCCGTGCGTACCGGCGCGCCGCTGTCGAGGGCCCGGGGCAAGATTCCCGGGGCGGTGGCGCCGGCCATCGGCTTCGCCGAGCCCGAGGCGCGCTCGGCGGGGCTGTCGTCTGCGTAGCTCCCGAGCGTCAGGTTGGTGGTGGCGCCGCTGCCTGAGTGGACGCGCTGGTCGGGCAGGTTGTGGGCCATGGCGTTGGCGTAGATACCGGACATGCTGTTGCAGAGCACGCCGGCGGGCGCCTTGCACGCGAACGACGAGCTGGCGTCGTAGCCCGTGAAGCTGCAGGCGGACAAGGCGAGCACGGCGGTACCAACAACGGTCGTGGCCCGCGCTGCGGCGAGGTAGGGAATGTCCATGGTCACTTCGCCCCCAGCCACTTGTCGATCGCATCGGCGCTCGCGGCGCCCGGCATCACGCGGCCGTCGAGGCTCACCAGGGACGGCGTGCCGTTGATACCCAGGCTCGCCGCGAGGGCTTCGTTCCGGTCGATCGGGTTCTCGCAGGACGCGAGCTTGGGCTCCACCCGCGCCGGTGCCGGCGTTGCCTTGCGCTGGCCTGCCGCGCCGGTCATGTCGGAGCCGTGGTCACGCATCCAGCGCGAAAGCGCGACCGGAAGCCATGCATGCCAGGCACCGAGGCGGTCGTCGGCACACCAGATGCTGATCGCGTGAGCGCGTGCGCGCGGATGGATCGACTCGAGCGGGTACAGGAACCGGTAGATCGTGATGTCCTTGAGCCCGGCAAGCTCCGCCTCGAGCGAGAGGCAGTACGGGCAGTCCGGATCGTCGAAGATCGCGACCTTTCGGCGGCCGTCGCCATGCACTTCCACGAACGCATCCTGCAGGCGGTCGGCCGGGAACCGGACCTTCTGCAACGCTTGCTCGAGCGGCACCGTCAGGTCCTGCTGCGTGACCATGTCGAAGAGATGACCGAACAAGAAGTAGCGGCCGGTGACGTCGGTGTAGGCCACCTTGCCGCCCATCACCACTTCATAGATGCCGGTCGAGGGGGTCGCCGCCACCTCGCGAAACTGCGTGGCCGGATACCGGGCATGCAGCGATGCCTTGAGCGCCGCCACGCCCGGGTCGAGATTCGGGTCAGCGGGATTGACGGCCGGCGTGAGCGGTGCCGCGAGCGGGGCAAGCGGCGTGCTGGTGCCGGACGGGCCTGCGCCCGCTGGCGCGGTGGCGGGCGATGACGCGCGGTTGAGCGCGGTGGGTGCCGTCGTGCAGCCCCATGCCAGACACGTGGTCATCAAGAGAGCGAAGGTGAGCTTGGCCTGTTTCATTGGAGCGTCGATGATGAAGAGAAGGGAGAGCGACGGCCGGCGGCGGTGCCTTGTGGCGCGGGGATGCGGGAAACCCGCGGAATGGGGAAGGCCTCATGCTTGACGCCATCGAGCGTGTTGCCCGCGTGGCGCTTGCCGACGCGTTGCATCCACACCCCATCGGGGAAGCAATGAAACATCGTGCCGGCCGCGTAGATAATCTCGGGAGCGGGCCGCCATTCGCCCCACTGCTTGAAGAAGAACGGGATGTCGGCGGCTGCACACTGGTCTCGCAGCGCCCGAATCCAGTCCGGGTGAACCGACCGCGCCAGGAGGCCGGTTTCGCCGCCGGCAATGACCCAGTCCACGCCAATGCGGTAGCGGTCGAGCTGCGGCAGGTCGACCCCGTAGTGGTTCGGCCACGCGAGGTAGCGGCGCAGGTCGATGGCGCCCAGCATCGGCTCGATCGACAGGAAGCGAACGCTCGCGCGAATGGAGAGAAGCTTCGGGATGTCGCGGTCGGCTTCGGCCTGATCGACCACGGTCGCACCGAGCCACACGTTCTCGGGAATGCCCAACGGGAACATGTCCTGGAGCATCGCGGCCGCGTTACCGATCCGCTTCGTGAGCAGCTGCCAGTCCAGGTGTGGCGTGGCCAGAATCAGGTCGGCCAGGTCACGACGCCATTCGGCCGGTACCTCGTTGTCGAACACGTCGGACAGTGACGAACAGAACACCCGCCGGCGCCGGCCGTACTTGGCGAAAAACTTGTTGTGGGCGCGGTTCCATCGAACAGGAGCGGCCCATGTCGAGGCTGCAGTGCGCCGCCGCGGCGCGCCCGGCCCCCAGTTCTTGGCGGTGCCGCCACCGAAGCGACGGTTGCGGCGCTCGGCGTAGCAGTTCGCGCAGCCGGGGCTCACGGCCGTGCAGCCTTCCCACGCGCTGAATGTGGCGTCGGTCCAGCCGATGTCGGTTGTCTCGCTCATGCCAGCCCTCCAGGCGAGGGGAGGGAAAGAGCAACAGCGACCGAGCGCACCCACACGGGTGTCGACGACAGCCGGAACGTCTCGCCGCTCTCGGCGAGCAGCAGCGTCGTGCCCATGACCTCGGCTATTGCCTCGGCGGCCTCGGGCGGTACCGCGTTGCCGATTCGCTCGCGCCACGCCTGATCGGATAGGCCGTCGAGTAAAAGGTATTCCTCCGGCTCGACGAGCGACTGCAGGACGGCGAGATCCAGCGTCGTGAAGGGTCGATGCCAGGTGCCATCGAGCGCGCGGATGAACGCGACGAGCTTCGCGTTGAGTGCAGGCAATCTTGGATCGGCAACAGACCATCGGCCGTTGTCGTGGCCCGCAGCCGCCGAAACAGCGCCGCTGGGCTCGCTCCAACCGACCACGCCGTAATGTCCACCGGTCAGGTAGGCATCGCCGCGCTCGCGGCGCATGCCCGGGCGCGGATCGGCGACAGCGAAAGCACCCTGGCCGCTATCGCTGCGCGCGATGACCGTGCCTGCCGGCTCATCGAAGCCGGTGACGCGATACTTGCCTGCGCCCTCGAAGCAGCTGCCCGAGCGTGGGTCGGCTACCGCATAGGCGCCCTGGTCGTCGCCGCCGATGACGGTGCCGGCGTGGCCGGTCCACTCCGTCACCTTGTACTTGCTGAAAAGCGGGCCGGCCGGCGGTCGCGGGTCCGCGACACCACCACCGCCCGAGACCTTGAAATCGCCCGTCACCGTGCCGGAGTGCGTGTCCCACGGCGTGATCCGATAGGCGTTCTTGTGGTATTCAGCCGTGGCGCGCGGATCCTGAACGCACTGGCCGGTACCGTGCGCGCTGGTGACAGCGCCAGCGGCATCGGTCCACGGGATGATGCGAAATTCGTTGTTGTGCTTCGCCGGGCCAGCGTGGCGCGGATCGGCGACGCTGTAATAGCCCTGGCCCGGGGTCTGCTGGCCGGCGATCGTCCCGCTGTGTTCATCCCACGGGAGCACGCCGTAGGCGTGGCCGTCGTTCCACTTGGTGCTCTGCGCAAACCTCGCATCGGCCACGCTGAATGCGCCGTTCGTCGGCAGCGACTTGCCAGCGACGGTGCTGGCCGGCTCGGCCCAATCGACGACACCGAGGTGGCCGCCGCGACGCTCGGGAACGATGAGGTAGTCGCGGAGCTGGCCGTTCTCAACTGCAAGTTTGTTCAGGCTTCGCCAATCGCTGCCAGCTTCGACGAAGGCCAAGCGCACCCAGGTCTTCCACTGCAACGAAGGGATGCGGTGCATGGGGCCGGCCGCCGGATCACCCGGCAGCGGCATGCGGCCGAGCAGGGTGCCCACACCCTGCAGGCGGTTCTGCTCCGGCTCGTACAGGAACGCCGGCACTTTCGCGGCGTGCCGAGCGACCTTCAGATAGCGCTTTCGGCTTTGTGCCATACCGCGCTTGGCGATCTTGCCGCAGTCGTGCGTCGTGTCGGCAGTGACATACCCGTAGTGCTGAAACAGTTGGTCGATCTGGCTGAGAAGGTGGCTGGCGCGCGTCGCGAGCCGCGGGACGTTCTCGAACACGATCAGCTCGACCGGGTCGTCTTTCCAGGCCTCGCACATGAGCCAGACGCAGCGCAGCGTCAGCTCATTGAGCGCCTGGTACTTCGGCGTGCGGCTGAGCGTCTCCGACAGCAGCCCCGACGCGCCCTTGCACGGCGACGAGATGAACACGCAATGCGGATGCTCGTGGCCGGCAGCGGCGCGCACGTCGGCGGCCGTCGCTTCCTTCCAGCCGGTCGGCGGCGGGGCGCCGTGGAATGCGGTGTACTGTTCGCGCGTGAACAGATCCATCACCGTACAATCAGTGCCGACGAGCGTGCGGAAATCGCGCGCCGCAGCCGGATCATTGTCGATGCCGCCGATGCAGCGCCACGTCGCCGTCATCGCGCCGACGCGCGACACCGCCTTCTGGAACCCCTTGGCGCCCCCACCGAGTCCCGCGCAGAAGCTGAACACGTTGTAGATGCGGTTCATGCGGCCGCCCCCTCGCTGCTCGGTACAGCCGCTGCTCTGCCGGCGATCGCCGTCTTCTCGAAGTAGAAGACGACGGGCACACCGGTCTCCACGATCAGGCCATACTGCTTTGCGATGCGGTAGATAGGGTGGTAAGCATTCAACGAGTTGATGTGGCCGGCCAGCCAAGCTCGCCATTGCTCGATTGACATCTGCCCCTTGCTGATATTGCAGGGAGGGCAAGCCGGGTTGTGGTTCTCAATGACGTCGCGCTCGGGATGTCGGGCGGGGCCGCTGACGAGCTTCCACTGGCCGGCAGCGGTCCGCTTCGTCTCAACCGCACGCACTACCGGCTCGACGTGGTCCGCATGCCATCGATCAGCGAGCATCCCGCCACAGTAGGCGCAGCGCCCGTCGTATTTCAGACGGAGCTGCTGGCGTTGGGCGCTCGTGAGGCGGCTCACGCTTTGATTCCCGCGAACAAGCGACCAGCGGCCTGGAAGAACCCTGCGGAACGCGTGTGGCGCGGCTCCGCGACGTGATCCTGACGGGTTACCTTCGAAGCGGCTTCACGCAATTCCCTTGCGTGCCGATGCGCGCGCGCCAGCACGGATGCACACTCCACCATCAACGTGCCGTTTTCGTTACGGCTCTCGACCTCATTGCGGCTTGCCCATCCGCGCACGACGTCGAGATCCACGCCGGTCTGGTGAGCTGCATGGCCCGCCGTGAGCCAGTTCACGGCGTCACCGGAGAGGCCGGATTGCGATTCGCCCCGCGCAGTGTCGCCAGCGTCGTGTGCTGGCGCCGGACGGATCACGAGCTGGACATGCTCGTACAAATAGGCCTTGCACTTCTTCGCTTGCTCGTTGGGAAGGCCGTTGACTCTGACGGAGTGTCTGTCGGTTTGGATTTCGATCTGACTGCCGAGCGTCGTGTCGGTGGCGAGCTTCATCATCTTCCCCTCCACTGCGACCGGCGGCTCCATCTCGGACGCTGGAGATATCTGCGCCCCGTGATACGAGAGCATCATCGAGATGATGGCGACGTCGATCGGGTCGCCCTTGTCGGCGTGCGAACGGAGCATGGCCGAGAGTTCGTCTGCCGAGGCAGTCCACCAGCCTCCGCGCCCGGCCGCGCGGCCCTGCGCCATCTTCGTCTTCATGAGATGCGCGCACATGTCGACTGCGGCATCATCGAATGCCGCCGCGACGATCACGGGACTCACTTCCGGCGCGTGCGCGCTCGCCTGGGCGTCGGGATCCGCGACTTCCAAGTCCAGACGGCGCGCCGCGTGCGCTACGTATTCCGTGAAGCCCGCTTGAAAGGGTGGGTTGGTGGCAAACCGCGCTTCGGCGATGGCCCTCATCTTACGAAGTTCCCCCTGCACGATCTCTCTGGAGCCGAGCCACCCCACAAGCGCTGCGCCCATCTCCGGCTGCGCATATTTACCGTCCACGTTGCGCTCGAACCTTGGTTCGAGTCCGGCGCGCTGCGCGCAACGTTGCATCGCCGCCTCGAACGCAGCCACTGTCGTACCGTTCGCTTCTTCATTCATCGGAGTAGCCTCCATCGGTTTCGCGGCCGCCGTTGGCAAGGCCGTCGTTGATATCGCTGACATCGGAGAGGGCGCCGTTGTATTCCGCGCCTTTCATCACGGCGAACTCGACGACGCGGCCGCCATCGGTTTCAATCACCGGAAAGAGTTTTTCGGCAGCCCGGATGTAGTACTGCTTGAGGGAGTCCGCGCCCTGCGAGACCCCGCTGCCGATTGCGGAACGACCAACCTGGCTTGGATTGACGATCGACGTCGTGCCGAGGGCCGTGGTGTTCAACGTGTTGGCGGATTGGCTGAACGCTTGGCCGATCCCGGACGAGATCCCGGCCAACACCGACATGGCGAGCGCGGAGCCCGACTTCGAGACGAGGCGGCCCCGAACCCCTTCCTTGCCGTCCTCGCCCATCACGGTGCCCTTGATCTCCATCTCGATGGTCCGGCCGTTCTTCAAGATGCAGTCGAGCGTCTGGCCGTGCATGATCGTGCGCTCGCTCGAGACGTCTCCGTAGGCAGAGGTCAAGATGCGGCATCCCGTGATGTCGAGCTTCCGGGCGTTCGGCAAATTGGCGAGATCGAGCACCTCGAGGAAGACGTGCAGCGGGTCGTGCTGCGCCTCCCCACCGGTCGGCGCATCAACGCCGTTCATCATGAATACCCGCACAAACGCCGTGGCGGGGATGAACGTCACGCCCTTTTTGCCCTTTGCGTTCAGGCAATCCTGCTGAGCTTGCTTGGCTTGGTCGATGGGCAACGACGAGAAACGCGGATCGACGCAATCGTCGCCGGCCTTCTTGGGCGTCTCGAAGCTGATGATGTCAAGCTTCGGCGCCGGCACCGGCGCGTCGCCTGCAACACCTCGAGCGGCCTGGCCGAACGGCGGGTTGAGGATCGCCCCGGACTTCGCCTGCTGCCCGTTGAGTGGAATCGGCTTGTTGAGGAGCGCGCGATCGCCTGCCGTAGAAGACGCCGCAGCTGGAGCGCTTGCCGCGCTCGCCGGGCCGGCCTTCTTCTCATCGTCGAACTGCTTCTGCAGGTCAGCTTGCGCCTGGGCGAGCTTCTTCAGTTTTTCCGTCGCGTCATCCGCCTTGCCATTCGCGGCGGCGAGCTGCTTCTTCAGGTCCGCAACCTGCGCCTCGGACTGCGCACGCCAGGCGTTCTTGTCGTTCTGGTCCCCGACGTGTGCGAACGGGACTGCCGTGGTCGTCTGCTGCACCCCGTTGCCGTGGCGCGTGAAGAGAAGACCGACGATGAAAAGGGCCGCCAGAAGACCCATGGCCGCCCAGCTGATGATCTTTTGACGCTTCTTGTTTACCTCGTTCGGGTCAGTCATGCTCGCCTCGCTCCCGAACCACGTAGACAATCGTGCTGGCGCCGGCCGGCAGACTGGTATCCTCGATCGCGACGGCGAGCACCCCGGGCGCGTACAGTTCACGCTCATCGAGCGTCAGGTCGTTGTGCGAGGTGTTCGCGAGGGTGTACGTTTCGCCCACAAGATCGCCGTCGCTGTATTCGCGGACACGAGTAAGCGTCGCCTCCTTCCAGAGCGGCACGGCTGTCTCTACCGATGTGTACGCGACCTGCGGCGCGGACTGCGCCCCGGACATGGCCAGCATCAGCAACTTCACGTGACGCTGGAAAGCGGATGCACGAAGGGCGCGGCTCGTGCGCGACGCCGGCGGCTCGATGCGAACATCTTCGGCCGGCCGCGGTCCCGGCACGAGCGTGAGGCGGTAGCTCACGCCGGCGTCGTCGAAGACGAAGAGCGTGATGGTTTCGTTGAGCGCACTCGGGTTGGATGGCTTGAACCAGAACTGGCTGCCGGCCTGCGTCCAGGAGAGCGAGCCAGGCACGGTCGGCACCACCTTGGTGATTTGCCGGCCGCCCGACATCGTGAGGAGGTTGTACTCCGCCGCGGACACGGCAACCTGTTGGGCCTGGCGATCCGCGCCCTTGACCAACGAAATCGCCTTGGCCGGCCCGGCGACGAGCAGCGCAGCGAGCGGCACGACGAGCGGGAACACTAGCCGCGCGATGCCGCGGCAACGGAGGTGGGATGCTTTCATGATGCCTTCTGCGCGGGAGGTACGAGAGGTTCGATGCCCTTCGTGCCCCGCTGCGCTTCGCGGATATCGAGGAGCGTGAGGCGCCCGAACAGCGAGATGTCGAAATAGACGACGAAGGCTTTTTGCTCGGTGCTCGTGAGCTTGCCGGAGATGTAGGTGGTGATCGTTGCCGGAAACTTGACCGACATGCTGCGGAGGTCGACGTCGGCCGATCCTGCGGGCTCGGCGACGCTGGTGACGCCGTCGTGCTTGAGCTGGAGCGCGTCGGCGTCCCATTGCGTCTTCAACTCGGCGCGACGCCCATCGTTGACCATGGACAGGAGGATTCGCTCGTTGCTTTCGACAGTATTGGGCGACACGCTCTTGGCCAGGGAGAGCACGTAGGCGGCCTGATCGGCGAGATACTCCTCGTTCGCGTAGCGCGCGCCGATCACGTACGTACCACGCACGGCCGGGGGCATGATCACGACGCGCTGCGTCACGACCAACCATGCGCAGACGAGCGCGATCACCACGCTCGACGTTCCGTTGACGAGCAGGAGCTTCCTGAAGAACCGGTTGTCGGCGCGCAGTGCATCTCGCGATTTGGCGGCCTTTTCTGGCGTCATGACGTCACCCGTTCAATTCACGGATCGCGGAGGGAGGCAGCGCCTTGAGCGTGGGCTGACCGAAGACCCAATACCCGATGTGGGCAGACATGCCGGGGTGTCGGCCCGAACTGAACTTCTGCCAACCGTAGGCGAGTGCGACGCCGACCGTGACGCCGAGCAGCACGTGCCCGAGCATGATTCCACCCACGATGCCGACCATGCCGATGAACGCGACGTCCTTTCGGAAAAAGAGGAATTTCTCCGGATCGTCGAGTCGGCTCGGGATGTAATGGTTGAGATCTTCTGACATGGCAGCGCGGCTTAGATCGTCGCCGTGTATTCGCCGTCGATGATGCCGACGATGAGACTCGAGACAATGCCGATGCCCGACGGCTGCACGAACGCCCACGTGTCCTTCTTGAACAACGCCATGGCCGTCCCGAAAATGACGCCCCCGAGTGCAAGGATCTTGGCGGGATTTCCCTTGGCCCAACCTTCGACCGTGGTCGAAGCTTGAGCGTATTCAGCACCGTCCGTTCCGAGCGCGATATGGGCGAACAGAAGAAGGCTCACCGTCGCGAATGCGATGGAAGCCGCGAGGATGTGTTGACGGATCTTCGGATCGCCGAGGCTCGCCTGGATGCGATCCTCGAGCGCAATGAGGCGAAGGGCGAAACGGATTTCGAGCTGCGATACGGCGTTGGCGATCATGTGGTCCTCGCGCGGTGTGGGCTGTTGGCCAGGTACTGTTCTTGTAGTGCTCGTGCCGTTACGGGCGGCACGAGCACGGTTCAGGGGAGAGAAATTCGTAAAAAAAATCCGAAACTTCACAATCAATTTGCAGTCCTTACTTAATAATTTCCTCCTATTGGAAATGACGATTTTGTTAGATGCGCCTTTTATCGATCCGCGAAGCGTTGCGGCCCGAACTTGTCGTCAGGAAGCACGGCACACCGCGGCATTGCTGCGGCAGAATGCGCATGGCGAACGCGACGCACCACCTTCGTGCCACGTTTGCGCGCTTTGCTGCGATGGGGCACCGCCGGCGGTGTAGTGACAGCTACTGCCGCCGCACGGGCGCTCGAATAGACCGGCGCGGGAGCGCGCTGCGGAATCGGATCAGGCAGGTGTTTGATCGTCGGTTCGGGGCAGGTTGCGGGCGAGCAAAAGACATACTGGCCAGCGCCGGGCGCGCCGATCTCGGTCACCGCGTAGTCCGGGAGGCGCGGCGAAGCAGCGCAGGGGTGGGCAAAAGCAGCGGCAACAGCGCAAAGCATTGCGGCGAGCTTCATTTAGCGCCCCCGTTCGCCGAGATCGGGGCAGCGGACTGTGCGCGGTATCCAGCGTAGGCGCGCTGAACAAGCCGCACGTACTTGGCTTGCGCGGCGAGGTTCGAGGAAGCGGGGCCGGCGTTGTAGCAGCCCACGGCGGCCCACGTGGCCCCCTTGCTGCGGATGCAGCTGGCGAGCACCCAAGCGCTCAGCTTCAAGTTGACGCAGGGATCGAGCAGGTCCTGGCGGGTCACGCCATAGGAGACGAGTTCGGGTAGGTGGATATCGTTGATCTGCGCCGCGCCCCAAGCTCGATGGCCGCCGGACAGCTTCGGGCCAACTGCCCCGGGCAACCCGCGCGACTCAACCCACGTGATTGCGCGGAGGAGGTCAGGATCCAGCTGATAGAGTGCGGCCGCGTCAACGAAGGGGTCGCCGTGGCAGGCCGACGCGGCTGCCGGGACTGCGAACATCGCGGCGAGCACCACGGCACCGATGGCTATCACCGGTCGTTTCGAACGTTCCGTTATGTTAAGGCCGCGACGCAGGCGACCCGCATGGCCGACCATCCGCGACAACTGCAGGGAATAAAAAGGGTAGCGCGAGAAGTCTGCGCTGCGCACTACCAGGCCGCCTGCTTCCGAGCATCGAGAGCATATGAGTTTCAGGCGGGACGCGAGAGAGAGGCTCGCGCCGAGAGACGTCGTCCGCGGCGGTTGAGAGTCGCGGCGTTCAAAATGAGAGAAGATGGATTGGGAAAGAAAAACAATCAGCACGCCTCCCGAACGGGCGTGCGTCGACTCGCGTGGCAGTTCCTCGGCAGAAGAGGAGCCGCAAACCGATGCGTGATCGAATCGGAATCCGTAAGCAACGGACGTAGTTAATGAGTCAATCCCATACGATTGACGTACAATACCCTCAGCCACGAGTGGTCTCTCTCAGCTTTAGCCAGCTATGTACTTGTGGTCAGGACACGCCGGGAGCTGCAACTCTCAGCGTGTCCACCGCTACCGCGTTTTATAAATACACACTAAAACTTTTCACTCCGGGAAATTGATCTCGGATGAACGAGGCAAGAAAATTCAACCCCTTCCAATTGCGCGCTCCGCCTCGCGCTGCATTCAATAGGTACTTCTTTTTCCCGTCCGCGGATGAGACCTGTAGTTGCCAGCAGAACTCCCCGTCGATCCGCGTGCGAACCGCTGACAGGTGGTAGGTCGGCTCTGCCTCTAGCAGGACCGTAAGCTCCCGTGACGTTAGCCCTTGCATCTTCCTTCTCGATCTGGAACGCAAAGGGCTAAGTATCGCCATGCCACCTCAATAGTAAATCTCCGCGCAACATATCGCGGATTTATTCTTACAAATCTTTGTTGTGATTATACAGATCGAAGATTTGTTGTCAAAGAACTTCTTTCAGCGACATGCGCAGCATCGACCAGACAATAGAATCGGACTAATTTATTATGCACATTAATAGCTATTGACAATCATGCTGAAACTTGGAATCGCTGCCGAGACCTGCCCTCGGTCTCGCGCCAAGGCTCGCAACGGGCAGCAGCAGATTTCGGACCAGTATAGCCAGATGAATCGGATTGCATAACTAGCAAGACTTCTAGACTTTCGTTGCTTTAAGCGGGATAGTCGCGCGCGAATGTTGCCGTAAGGAACGAAAGCACCGCATTGATCCGCGGCAACCGTTGGAAGTTGACGAGGGTACTCATCCACACCTCTCGCCTGACGTTGATCTCGTCGAGCAATACCGGGTGTAGTCCAAATCGTTCGGGGCGAGAGAACGCCGGCAGCATCACGAGACCCGCGCCTGCAGCTGCCGCAAACATCTGAGAAAGCATGCTGCTCGAGTGAAACGAGTAGGTCGGGTTGGCGACCCCTTCCTCAAGCCATCGGACGATATCCAGCTGGATCAACTCGTCGATATAGCCTGCAAATTGGTGTTTTGAAAGGTCCGCGACAGACGCGGGCGTCCCACATCGAGCAAAGTAGTCGTGGCTCCCGTACAGATGACAGCCGAATTCGCCGATTTTCGTTGCATGTAGATTTTTGCCGGGAGGCTGGAAGAAGCCTAAAAAAACGTCGGCCTCCCGGTGTGTCACACGGACGTCACGGGAGGAAGTCACCAGCTCGATGACGATGTCAGGCGTGGTTCGCTTAAAACGCGCGAATTGCTCGCTGAGGTACAGTGAGGCGATCCCTTCCATCGTTGCGATGCGGACGATCCCTGAGGGGCTGACCTCGCCCCCTCCTAACTGGCTCGCAGCGGCAAGAACGCTCGCCTCCATCGAAGCAACATGCTCGAATATCAATCGACCATGTGCGTTTACGCGGTACCCGGTATGGTCCCTCTCGAAAAGCGGTGTTCCCATGTCATGCTCAAGCGCGCTGATCCGTCGACCTGCCGTGGCATGATCAATGCCGAGCAGGCGCCCCGCTTGCGACAAGCTGCCGGTGCGTGCGAGCACTAGGAACACGCGTAGATGGTTCCAGTTCAATCGATTGATGTTCACGGTCAACTCTCCATCGGCACATGCCACAGTTTCACGCATGTGCAGTTTCGCACAGGCTTGTGCTGTTTTTCTATTTCGTTTATGGGCTCTATGTTTGTAGACTCACGTCGAGCCGCCACCGAGAGAGATGCGGCTAATCGACAAAAACGATATCTGAGAGAGCATGACCGAAATGTCACACGAACATAATGAATGGCGCGACGTTCTCGCGAACTCGCAGTTCCGCACGATCGCTATAAAACGCCGTAATGCGATAGTCGCCGTCGGCGCTTTCGCCGCCGCGTACTACTTCGCAATCCCCGCAGTGATTGCCTGGGCTCCAGCTCTGTTCACGATCCGTTTGACGGGTGGATTCAACCTCGGAGTGGCATTCGCAATATCGCAATACCCTGTCGGCGGGCTGCTATGCTGGGTTTTCATGCGGAGCATGGCGCGACTGGACCGCGAACGCCAAGCGTTCATGAGCGGTCGCGGTACGGGGTCGGACGCTCGGGAGATGAGTCATGCGCAATGATCGCTTTCGCAGCTACGCGGCCGCGCTCGCCTTTGCCTCAGGGCCGGTATACGCCGGCGGGGTATCCGGAATCGTGCAGCATCAGCGGCTCACGGTCTTGGCATTTGCCATGGTGATTCTAGCGACCATCGCAATTACCGTTTTCGCTTCGCGACGCGCAAACACTGCCGGCGACTTTTACACCGCGGGGGGCTCGATAAGCCCGCTCCGAAACGGACTGGCCATCGCTGGAGACTATCTCTCTGCTGCAGCGTTCCTGGGCGCGTCTGGTCTGATAGCGCTCTACGGTTTCGATGGAATGATTTATCTCGTCGGTTTCTTTGCGGCCTTCATCCCTGTCCTTCTGTTCGTCGCCGAGCCGTGTCGCAACCTGGGCCGTTTTACTATCGGTGACGTCTTGGTCGTCCGCAACAGCTACAAAGCTACAAAGGTTGCGTCCGCGCTATCGAGCGTCGTAGTCGCGCTCGCCTACATGATCCCGCAGATCGTCGGTGGAGCGGTAATCGTTAGAGCGCTTGTCGGAATCGACTACACCATCTCTGTATTGGCGGTGGGCATATTGATGCTGGTGTACGTCGGGTGTGGCGGCATGCGAGCCACAACGTGGGTGCAGGTAATCAAGGCCGTGCTCTTGATCGGTGCCTCCTTGATGCTGGTGATCCTTGCATGGATACCCTTTGGCTTCCACGTTCCAACGTTCATGCAAGCAGTTGTCTCGAGCCCCCTCGTGCAGGCACGGGTTGCCGAAATGGCGGCGGGCGCTTCGTTGACCGGCGATGCTCTAGGCTGGCGCTTTCTTGAGCCCGGACTCTTCCTCACGAAACCGATCGAGCTATTTTCGCTCGGGCTCGCGCTTGTGCTCGGCACGGCAGCGATGCCACACGTTCTCATGCGATTCTTTACGGTTCGCGACGCGACGGCGGCTCGCCATTCCGTGCTTTGGGCGATGTTCGGAATCGGGCTGTGCCATCTTTGCATCATTGTCATCGGCTTCGCGGCGGCCTACTACGTCGGTGCTGGCAAGATCATGCTTACCGATAAGGGCGGCAACTTAGCTGCTCCGCTGCTTGCGCAGACCCTGGCAGGCGGCGCCTCGAGCGTCGCTGGCGATTTAATGCTCGCCTTCGTTGCCGCCGTGGCATTCGCCACGATCGTTGCGGTAATTGCCGGGCTTACATTGGCCGCGGCATCCGCCCTCGCTCACGATGTTTACGTGGGGGCCTGGCGAGCCGGCAAGGTAACCGAGGGCGAACAGGTTGCAGCCGCCCGTATCGCCACGGTCCTCGTAGGCGTCGTCGCGGTCTCCGCCAGCGTTATCGCGCAAGGCCAAAACGTCGCCCACCTTGTTGGTTTGGGATACGCGGTTGCTGCATCGGCGAATCTGCCCGCGTTGATGATGACGCTGTATTGGCGACGCTGTACGACCCAAGGGGTCCTCGCCGGAATTATTGGCGGAACGCTCGCAGCCGTGGTCTTGGTTTTGGTGTCTCCCAACATGGGGTATCCCGCGCTCGAGCGTGCAGCAGCCGTTCGGCACATCCAAGAACTGACGGGAAAGCTAACTATAGCGACAAGTAACAGCGCTCGGGCCGCCTTGAATAGTGAAATTATCCGGGCGCAGACCGTTGTGCAGTCAGTTTCTCCTGCCGCCACGAGTATCGTTGGCCTGCGCGCGCCTCTTATCGGGCTGCGCAATCCTGGAATCGTCTCTATCCCTATCGGCTTTCTCCTCGTAATCCTCGTTTCGTTATTCACGCGAGATGGTGCATCCGACCGTCGATGGGGGGAACTCGTTGTTCGGCGGGAGACTGCAATCGGCGCGGCTGTAGCCAGCGAGCATTGACCTATAAAACTTGGAGATATTTCTCGTGTCGAATCTGCCTGTTGTCAAAGTCGCTGCTGCCCACGTTGCGCCTGTCTTTCTTGACCGAGCGGCGACAGTCGCCAAGACGGTCAGCCTCATTCGTGAGGCGCGGAGCAATGGCGCCGAGTTGATTGTGTTTCCCGAATCTTACATCCCCGCTTTCCCGGTTTGGGCGTCCTTTTGGGCGCCGATCGACAACCACCAGTTATTCGAAAAATTCGTCGAGGCAAGCATTTATGCAGACGGCCCGGAGATCGCAGAGATTCGCGCGCAGGCGGAACGCAGTGGCATCTTCGTATCGCTTGGTTTCACCGAACGCTCTCGTGCAAGCGTCGGATGCCTGTGGAACTCCAATCTGCTGATCGACGATCGTGGCTCAGTCTTGAATCATCATCGTAAGCTTGTTCCTACGTTCTTCGAAAAACTGGTCTGGGCTCCCGGTGACGGACATGGCCTTCGGGTTTCCGACACACGTATCGGCCGGATCGGCGGTCTCATATGCGGAGAAAACACAAACCCGCTCGCGCGCTACACCCTTATCGCTCAGGGGGAGCAAATTCACATTAGCAGTTGGCCAGCACTATGGCCGACACGCCGACCGAAAGTTGGCGGAAACTACGACAATGTGGCCGCTAACCGCATTCGCGCAGGCGCGCATTCTTTCGAGGCGAAAGCCTTCGGCATCATGTGCGCCGGTTACATGGATACCTTTATGCGGGATTCCCTTGTAAAGATTGATCCTTCGGTGGGGGACGTCCTCGATGGAAGCCCTCGCGCGGCGACTATGTTCGTCGATCCTACAGGGGCGCCGATCGGCGACACGCTCAGCGCTGACGAGGGTATTGCCTACGCGGAAATGAACCTCGCGAAATGCGTCGAGCCAAAGCAGTTTCATGATGTGGTGGGCTATTACAACCGATACGACGTATTCAGTCTCAACGTAAACAGAGCACGTCAAGAGCCGATCCGTTGGACTGAAGCGGAAGGGTCGGGACGCTCCGATCCGGTAGAAAACCACTTCCCAATTCCGATGGCGTGAACGCTGGCTGCTGCACCTCTCAAGACGATTGTTCTCCCACAATCGGACGAACACGCGACCCGACGTAGCACATCCGTTTGACATGCAGTGAGCGTCACGGCGAGCCCGAAGCAATTTGGGCTCGCGATCAATCGAAAGAAGACATCGGTTTCTTTAGTATTCCTACGTTCCACGGTGGCCCTATGTTTTCACCTATCGATGTTGCCCACGATATCTGCAGTTCCGATAGCTCGGCTGTTGTCTTCGAGAAGCTCGTTGGCTATGCCGAGCAGCTAGGTTTCGAATACTGCTGCTACGGGTTCAAGTCACCCCTGCCTGTCGGAGGCGAGAATGTGAAGGTATTCGACAACTATCCGAATGGTTGGATGGACCACTATCGGCGTATGGGCTACCTGGAAATCGATCCAACCGTAGAACAGGCAATGACATGCCCCCGTACGATTCGATGGCCCAGCTTAGAAGAGTCGAGACTAAGTGCGTTTTGGCAAGATGCGCGGGATCACGGTCTGAAGGTTGGGGTTGCCCAGTCTTCGTGGTCAGCGCGTGGCGCCTTCGGTCTCCTGTCCCTAGCTCGCGGCGAGCGCGAGATCGACAACCAAGAGTTTGAACGTCTATCGCTTACGCTCAGTTGGTTTGCGAACGCGGCACATTCGGCGATGACTGTTCATGTCCTCGACAGCCTCGGCCTCGGGGCTGCGATATCGCTAACGGAGAGAGAGCGCGAGGTATTGCAATGGACTGTTGAAGGGCTGAACGCATCCGACATTTCTGAAAAGCTCAGTATCTCGGCGTCAACCGTCAACTGGCATATCGGCAAGTTGCTTGCGAAGTTTGGGGCTACCAACAAAGTGCAAGCGGCAGCGAGGGCGGTCGCTCTCAACCTTCTTTGAAGGTTTCGAACCTTGGGCAGGACATCGCTATCGAATGACCTCGCCGGAACAGCCAAGCCGAAGGCATCCGCCGCCCACCTAAAATGTCTCGCAACGACGAGATATGTGAAAATAGCCCACTGATAAAACATATCTCGCTCCCATTCTGAATTGGGCCGTCTGAATGCCCGTCGATACGGTTCGACCGGGCGGTGTCTTTCGTGATGGCCCTCAGGGCAGTCGAGGCTCCGGTATAGCCTTGGTTATATTTTCGGCAAGCCAAGGCGACGGAGCGGTATGTTTGTTTTTGGCGCCGATTAATCGAGAGTAGATGTCATCTCGCCATGACCTCATCGACTCAGCTTCAACCGAAGCCCACCGACGTCTTCGTCTCGCCGCTCGACGACATTCATCCTGCTGACATCGATGCCAACCTGAAGGCGCTCGATCGATGGCTCGTGGATGTCAGCGGGGGCGTGCTCACGTTGGATCGCGTCGAAACCATCGCGCGTAACGCTCCCGTCCTCGCGAATATCTTCGCTGCGGTCGACCTGGTCGCCGACATCCGCGCGATGATCGACCACGGCGACCGGCGGATCGACCTGTTCGATTGGGTGAATCTCGGACTGGACCTGATCGGCGTGATCCCGATTCCGATGGGGACCGCTCAGGTCCGCATGGGCGCGCGGCCCATGCTCAAGCTGCTTCGCGAGGAAATCGCGAAGAACGGCAAGGCCATGGGCGACGCCGCGATGCAGATGGTGCGCGATGGCATCATCACCGCGATCGTCGCCAGCCTGCAGGCGCGCTACGCCGGTGAAATCGAGACGTTCCTGACCGCGCTGCGCGCCGAGTTGGCTTCCGTGCTGAATGCCGCCGCCGACTATGTCGGCGAGGTGATGAACGGCCTGGCCGACCTGTTCGCACACGCGGCCGGCGAACCCTTGGACTACGGCAAGGACATCGACCAGGCTGGCGAGCACCTGAGTGCGGCCGGGCGCAACGTCCTCTACAAACCGGGTGAAGCGTTCGACAACATCGGGGCGCTGTTTTACGACGCGGCCAGGGTGGTCGGGAAGGGGACGGTCAACACCGCGACGTCCGTAGCGAAGTACATCGACTCGGATGCAAGCGCGAAGCTCATGAGCGTCGCCAGTTCGCTGCGGCGGAAGGTGCCAACCGTGCAACAGGCGGTGCGTGGCCTCGATGGCAACGAAGTGGGCAAGATCGGTTGGCTGATCCTCGTGTGCGAGGAAGGCGTGATGCGCTGGCGCAAGGCCCATCCCACGCCGCAGGCGGTAGGCGTCCCGTCGAAGGGTACGACGAAAGCGGAGGAACGGCGCGGACAGGGGCCGACCGAGACGCTCGGCGCGACGGCGCCGGCGAAACATCCCGGGCCGAATTGCTGCAATTCGACCGGGCCGGTGCCCACGCCTGCCGCCAGTTCGCCGGGCTCGATCGGCTATGCCTTGGGCGACGAGCGGATCGACCACGACGATTTCGTGATCGACGGGCCGCTGCCGATTGCCTGGACACGAACCTACCGCTCGTTCTTCGATGCGAACGACGAGCAGGGCGAGATCGGGCCGCGGTGGGTCACGCCGTACACGGTGCGCTTCGACGTGCAGGCGACGAAGCTCGTCTATCACGACTCGGAAGGCCGCAGCCTCGATTACCCCTTGCTGGCAGTGGGCGGCGCCCACGATGACCGCGCCGAAAACCTGACGTTGCTGCGCGTCGATGAAACCTGGATAACGCTGACTCGTGGCCACGACGTGCTCGAGGCGTATGAGCGCCATGGCGACCGATATCGCCTCGCCTTCATCAAGGATCGGGCAGGCAATCAGGTCACGGCCGAATACGATGGGGCGGGGCGCCTCCACCGCCTGCTCGTGCCGCATCGACAGGTCGCGTTCAAACACGACGCTCGTGGGCGAATCGCCGAGGTATTCGAGCACGACGCGGATGGCGAGCGCGTCGGGCGGCTCGCGGCATACGAGTATGACGCCGCGGGCGATCTGGTTGCGGCCAGCGACCGGTACGGCAATCGACGTGACTATCGGTACCGTCACCACCTGCTGACGCGCTATACCGACCGCACCGGGCGCGGCATGAACCTGGAATGGGACGGGACGGATCCGAAAGCGCGCTGCGTGCGCGAGTACCGGGACGACGGCAGCGACGAGGTTCGGCTCGCCTGGCACCCGAGCTTCCGGATGGTCGCGATCACTGACGCGCTCGGGGAGGTCACCCGACACTACTACACCATCAAGGGCTATTCGTTCCGGGTCATTCACCCGGACGGCAGCGAGGAGTGGCTCTATCGCGACCGCAACGACAAGCTGGTGCAGTACATCCATCGCGACGGCGGCACCGAGTTCTTCGACTACGACGCTCGCGGCAACCTGACCCGTCATCAGCGCGTGGACGGCTCGGTAATCGAGATGGCCTACGATCAACAGGACCAGTTGGTCCAGACGATCGACCCGCACGGCCATGCCTGGGCTCAGGAATACGACGCCGCCGGCAATGTCGTTCTGGCGAGAGATCCGCTTGGGCACGAGACGAAGTACCAGTACAACGGCCAAGGGCTCCCGACAGCGGTGATCGACGCGAAGGGCGGGAAGAAGTCGCTCGAGTACGACGAGAGCGGCCGCCTGCTGTCGTTCCGGGACTGCTCGGGGAAGACGACGCACTGGACCTACGATGCGGCCGGCCGGCTCGTGGAGATGCGAGATCCGGCCGGCACTACGACAAGCTACCGGTACGGCGCAAACGGGCAGCTGGAGGAGATCGTGTCGCCCGCTGGCGCCGAGCGCATTCAGCACGACGCGGAGGGCCGGCTTCTCGCCGCCACCGATCCCCTGCAGCGCACGACCCGCTACGCCTATGACGCAGGCGGGCGTGTCATCACGCGCGTTGACGCGCTCGGCCAGCGCCTCGCCTACGGCTACGATCGCCTGGGCCGCCTGGTGCGGCTGACCGATGCGAACGATGCGCCCTACACGTTCCGCTACGATCCGGCCGGCCAGCTGGCCGAGGAGACGGAATTCGACGGGAAGACGCGCCTGTATCGGTACGACGAGGCGAGCGGCCGTATGGCGTCAATCGACGACGCGGGGCGCGTCACCGAACTCGGACAGGACCGCGGCGGGCGGATCTCGCGGCGCAGCTGCGGCGATGACACCGAACAGTACGCCTACGACGCGAGCGGCCGCTTGGTCGAGGCCAGCAACCGGTATAGCCGGATCCAGCGCTTCTTCGACCCGGTCGGCAACCTCGTTCGCGAGCATCACGCCTACGACGTGTTCGGCGTGAAGCGCAGCTTTGTGTGGCACCACGGCTACGACGAACTCGGTAACCGCATCAGAACGGTTCGGCCCGATGGTCACGTGGTGGACTGGCTGCGCTACGGTTCCGGGCACGTCCACGGGATGCTCGTCGACGGCGAGGAGCAACTGCAGCTCGAGCGCGATGATCTGCACCGGGAGGTGAAGCGCACGCTGTCGAGCCGAATCCAGCAGCTCACGGCCTACGATCCGGCCGGCCGCCTGGCGCGCCAGACGGTCCAGCGCCATCACGCCCCCTGGGCGCTGAGCGCGCGCCGGTACCGTTACGACGCCGCTGGCCTGCTCACCCAGATCGAGGACAACCGCCGCGGCGCGATCGACTACCGCTACGATCCGGTGGGCCGGCTGATCGAGGCGATTGGGCCTGGCCAGCGCGAGCGCTTCGCGTTCGACCCGGCCAGCAACATCGTCGATCCCGGCCGGCCGGACACCGCGCGCACGCCGGGAGGCAGCGTCGGCCGCCGCGAGACCACGCTGCCGGATTCGGTGCCCAAGGTGCTGGGCAACCTGCTCCGGGAGTATGCCGGGACGCATTTCGAGTATGACGTCCAGGGCAACCTGGTCGAGAAGCGCACGCCGGCCGGCGTTCAGCGGTTCGAATGGGATGGATTCGACCGGATGCGTGCCGCCCACGTGGCGGAGCAGTCACGGCAGGCCGTGGCCACCTATTGCTATGACGCCTTCGGCCGACGCATCGCGAAGGAGGTGAACGGCGCGAGAACCGTCTACGGATGGGATGGCGACACGCTTGCCTACGAGTCGGCCGACGAGCGTAGCACTCACTACCTGTACGAGCCCGAGACGTTTGTGCCGATGGCGCAGTACGCTGCCGCGCCGGTGAACGGAATCGAGACGCCGACCGCCTCGAGCGCCGACCGCTACACGCCGGAGGATGATCCGCTGCAGCGCGTGCCGACGGCCGAGGCGGCGGCACATCTGGTGTTCTATCACTGCGATCAGATCGGCACGCCGCTGATGATGACGGATGAGGCGGGCGAGCTGGTGTGGGAGGCGAGCTACCGGGCGTGGGGCGAGGCGCGGGAGGTGATCGAGCGGGCGTCGGCCGCGGCCGGCATCGACGTCGTGCGGAATCCGCTACGGTTTCAGGGGCAGCAGTTCGATGACGAGACGGGCCTGCACTACAACCGGCATCGGTACTACGATCCGCAGGTGGGGCGCTTCGTTAACAAAGATCCGCTCGGCCTGGCCGGCGGGCCGAACAATTATCAATATGCCCCCAATCCGCTGGGATGGATTGATCCTCTTGGCTTGGCGCGTTGTCCGTGCAACTGTGAGCAGGTGCTCGCAGACATGCAAGCAAAGGGCCGAGCGTATGGCTCAAAGTCAGAAACACCTGCGGACGGACATCACATCATCCAGCATGCTTCGGTGCCAGAGGGTACGGTCGGGTACTCGTATGGTGGGGCTCCAGCAGTTCAACTGGAAGGGCCCTCCACTCGCGTCGGATCGGAGCATTACGCAGCTACAACCGTACAACGACAGGCAGGCGGCGGAACTTACGCCGCTGAGCGCAGAATCGGTTACAAGGCGATTCGGCGAGCTGGCCTATCCTCTCAAGAGGCGAGATGTCTAATCACCAAACATGTTGACCCATATTTCGAAAAACTTGGGTTCACCGGGGATTCACCGATGCGAACCGTAAAGAATCGGCGATAGGAGGAAGTATGGAACGCAAATTGATGGATTATCCGAATTATGCGCCGTTGGTGAAGCATATCTACGGCGAGATGAGCCAAGGCCATTTTGATGATCTAGTACGCCAAGGTCTCGCTGGGCCGAGCACCGCGTCAGAGTACAAAGCTGCGCTGGACGCCTGTTTGGGTAATGAGGCGATGGCACCGATTCCTGATCAAGCCCTGTTGGAAGGGTACGTATTTGAGATCGGTGGGAATGCGCCAGACCAGTTATCTATCGAGGTGCCGATCTTTACGGACGATGGGCGCTCGGATGCTTTTGCGGTTTTCCGGGTGAAGAGAGACGAGTCTGCAGAGCCAATACTGTACCTATACGACATATTGATGCCGTGAGAAGTCGCGCTGACCGGCCGTTGGGAAAGATCGAGTAATCGAAACATCACAGGACTCGATCGGCGCGGCAGAAGCCCGCCAGGTCGAGCCCGACTGCGCCGGGGCGGATTACATCTCGGCCCGTACTGACAATGTCAGTACAATTGCCCTATACTCGTGTCTTCACCGGGAGCAACTCATGACCTCGACCACCCCACGCGACACCCTGAACCTACGCATTCGTCCCGACGATCGCAGCTTGATCGACCGCGCCGCAGTAGCCGCCCACAAAACGCGTACGGATTTCGTCTTGGACGCAGCACGGGCCGCCGCCGAACAGACCTTGCTCGACCAGGTTGTTTTGAGTGCCGAGCCGCAGGCCTACGCGGCCTTCCTGGCGCGCCTCGATGCGCCCGCCCAACCGAACGCGGCATTGCGGCAGACCATGCAGACGCGCGCGCCCTGGGACCCCGCCGCATGACGGGCTGGCGCGCGCCCGAACCGCTCAGCGACGCGCATGGACTCGACGATTTCGATTCCGGCGTCGCGAGCCTCGACACGTGGCTCAAACGTCGTGCATTGGCCAATCAACGAAGCGGTGCGTCGCGGACCTTTGTGGCGACGAGAGACGGGCGGGTGGGGGCGTACTACGCACTCGCGTCCGGCGCGGTTACGCCCGAGGTCGCACCGGGCCGCTTCCGGCGCAACATGCCCGATCCGATACCCGTGGTTGTGCTCGGGCGTCTCGCCGTCGATCGCGCTCATCAGGGCAATGGGGTTGGGCGTGCGCTGGTACGCGATGCCGGTTTGCGTGTGCTGCACGCCGCAGCGGCCATCGGGATTCGCGGCCTGATTGTCCATGCGCTCACGGATTCGGCCAAGGCGTTCTACGAGCGGGTCGGCTTTGAGGCGTCGCCGATCGATCCGATGCTGCTCCTGATCACGCTGGCCGACCTCGAGCACGCCTTGTGATGACATCGGGCCTACGAGGCAACTGGCGAGCACCGAGTCAAACTGCAGCCGCTCGGCCCCCACACAACATTTGAATACCTGAGATGGCACCGATTAAGCCCGAACCGCCGCATTCGCCACGCAGCCGCCTCACGCTCAAACGCCCGAGTCCTGCACCAGCGCCAGCGAGTGCCGCCGAGCTGCCTGAACCCGAGCCGCGAAAGGGGCCGCCCCCGAAACGGGTTCCCTATTTCCCCGATCGCCCTCCGCTCCCGGTCGAGGCTACCCTGGCTAAGCTCCAGATGCACTTCCCGGTGGCGTTTCCGCCAGAGCCGGCCGCCCCGTTACCTTTGTGCGTGCGGGTCCAGCGCAAGTTTTGGCGATACTTGGCGCAATACGACATCGGCGAGGACGAATTGGACGCGGCGCTGGCTGTTTGGTGCTCGGCGCCGCGGTACCTGCGAACCATTGTCGAGGGCGCAACGCGTGTCGACCCCGAGGGCCGACCGGCAGGGCGGGTGCCGGCCGCCAATGCAGCGAATGCGATCGAGCGATTGCACGCCTTGTCGCGTCAGTCGACCTGACTTGGCCACGATCGTTTGACATGACCCTCGCGTCGCACATGCACCGCACCGGTTCCAGCCGATAGCGCCGCCCGAGCCGAGCGCGTACAGCCGCACTCACGGCGCTGCGCGCGTCTCAGAGGCCTGCCGACGGCGACCATCGCCCGGATGTACTTCGATCGCGAGACGACGCACTACGTGGACGCACCGCATACAGCAGGGCGCAGCCCTGCATTCGTGGGAAGTGCCACCCCAGGACGCCCGGCCAACAGCCGCCGGCGGACGTCCCGGGCTCAATCTATATCGAACTGAGTCTGCTGTAGCACCTGCTGTTGCCGCCGAGGCTGCGGCGCTGGATTGGCCGATTGAGGTTGCAGCGAGGCGTTAGCAAGCTGAGCCTCCTCATGCTCACGTAGCGTCTGGATCGCGCTCGACTTGTCCTGATGCTGGCTGACTGCCCAGCGGGCGGTCTCGGCACCGGTCGTGTAGACGAGCAGATCGTCAACGGCGCGGGTGATGCCGACGTAAAAACTGCGGTCACCGAAAATTCGCCGCACGGTCATCGCAATGTCCGATTGTCGGCGTGGGTCGTCAGGGTCACGCCCAAGCTTTTCGGATGGGATGTGCAGTATGGCCTGCTCGCGCGTCGCGCCCTGGCCAGCGTGGACCGTTACCGCGTAGGCATGATCCCAGTGACGTTGGGCGTCGAGATCCCACGGGATCTCCTTTCCGTCCGCGAGACGAAGAACTGCCTGGTTGCCGTGGATGGAAACCACCGTCGCCTCGTGGCCGTTCTTGACCAGTTCGTCTCCGCGCGTGAAGCGGATGACATCGCGAGCCGCCAGCGCGCGCTCCTCCGAGAGATAGACCTCGACGCGGTTGTATTTTTTCGGCTCCCACTCCATCAGAGAGCCATCGGCTTTGCGGAGCACAACGATGCCTTCGTCCGGTCGGGTCGCGACGACTGTCATGTATTCGCCTCGGGCCGCGAGGATCTTTTGGTAGTCCCGGCCGAACCGCACCGTCATTTCCTTCGTGTAATACTGCGCCTCCTTTTGCTTGGCGCGGGTCATCTCGCTTTCCGACCGGAAAATCGTGTGATCCGACTCCTGCGTATCAAGTTCGCCACGCTCCTGCAACTCGGAACGAATCGCGTTGTTGATGTTGACGCGGTCCTCGTTGAACGGCGTGATGATGATGGTCTCGTTGCGTCGATCGCCTCGCTCGACGTACCGGCGCGCCAAGTTTTGCACCAGCAGCTCCCCATCGGGAATTTCAATGACGCGGCCGGCTTGCTCGAGAAAATCGAAGGCACGGGCGTTGCGGCTGAGATCGAGATCGGTCAGCTCCTCGCCGGGCGCCAGGTCTGCGGTACCGACCGTGATCGCCACCGCCTGCTGCAGCTCGGGGTTTCGCTGACGCTGGATCTGCGTCATGAGCGCCGTCGAGAGGCCCTCGTCCTGCAAGACCTCGAACGGCTTGCCGGCCTCGATCGCCTGCAGTTGCAGCTTGTCACCGAGCAGAATGACCTTGGCGTCGGCTCGCTCGGCCATTTTGATCAGTCGGGCCATCTGGCGCTGGGCGAGGAACGACGCTTCGTCGACGAGCCAGAGTTCGGGCTCGCGCTTCATGTCCGGGACGTACTCGCGCAGCAACTTCAGATCGTCCTGCCGGCGCTGCTCGTGGATTTCGAACATCGTAACCGTGTCTGCATTGATCCCGCCATCGGCCGCGAGTTGCAACGCGGCCTTGCCGGTGGCCGCCATCCCACGAACGACGTAGCCCCGCTCGAGCGCCACTTGGACGGTGCCCTTGACCATCGTGGTCTTACCGACGCCGGCGAGCCCCTGAACGCCGGCGATGCGGTCCTCGCTGGTCAGGGCGAGTTCGATCGCCGCTCGCTGGCCGGTCGTATAGTTGAAAGTCGGGTCATTGCGTTCAGCCCGGGCGGCCTCAACGGCGTGATCAATGCGTGCGCGAACGACGTCGAGCGGCGCGATCGCCGGCGTCGTGCCTTGCTGAGACAGTGCTTGCTCGACTGTCCAGCGCTCGGTGTTCAGCATTTTCTCGGTGGTGATGTTGCCGTCCGGCAGGTTGACGATCTTGCCGTCCTCGACCAGTTTCTTGTACGCGGTCAGGATCGCAGCCGGGGAGGTGCGGCCAACGGCGTGCTCGATGGCGGTCTTGACCATGTCGTACCGGTTCAGGACGATCTCGCGCTCGCCGAGGTGGGCGGCAGAAAACCGAAGCGCATCAATGCCCGACATTTCGACAACACGGGCATCGGTGCCGGCCTCGCGTGCCTCGTGCGCCTTCGCCTGGATCGCGCCGTAGTCCAGGCCGACCGACTGCGCGCGCTCGCGCCAAGTCTGGGAGAGCAAGCCGTGGTCGACGTCGCGCTTGCGCTCGCGCGTGGCGAGCACCGCCCGTTCCTTCTCGGCCGGAGTCGCATTGGCCGGGTCAATGCCGTGCGCCACCAACCACCGATCGCGCGCGGCGGAGCGTTGGCTGAAGTGCTCGATCTGCTCGCGGGTGACGCCCACCAGCTCGAAGTTACCGTTCTTGTCCGGCGCCGTGATCGCATAGCCGCGCTTCTGCAGCCCGCGCGCGAGCGAGGCGGTGTAGACGGCGCCGATGACCTTCTGCTGCAGGTACAGCTCGTCGTTGGTGAGCGCACGCCACTCGCCGTCTTCTCGTTGCGTGGCATTGAGGATGACAGCGTGCGTATGCGTGTCCGGATCCAGGTCACGACTGGTGTTGTGGCGGAACAGGGCGGCGACGATGTTCCCGGTCTCCTCGGTGATCGTTTCCCCGTCGACCGTCTTGCGAGCCTGCGCAGCATATTCCTCGATGTACTCGAGTGCTTCCTTGACAGCCTCCTCGTGCGCGAGGCGGACCTGGTGATCTTCGAACACCTCGGCGGCGATGCTGACGCTCTTGGGCGCCGAAAACGTCAAATCAATGCCAGGCCGGTGGACCCACTCGGGTTCGCCGTTTTCATCGCGAACGACGCGGCCCAGCTGCTTGCCAGCAACGCGGCCGGACAGCAGCTCGAAGAATTCCTTCTCGTCCACCTGGCCGTCGAGGCCGAGCGAGGCGGCCCCTTTGCCGAACCACTGGGAGCGCTCGAGGCCCTGTTCGGTGGTGTAGTAATTGTCTTTTGAAAAGTAGTGCAGCGCCTGGCCGGCGCTGCCTACGTTGTGCATGCTCATCATGGCGCGGTCTCAGAAAATGTCGAAGTGGCCATTGGAATCGTCGGGCGCGCTGCCGAAGCCATCCGACTCGCCGCTGGTACGCCCCTGAACTTCGCCCGTGTCCGCGTCGACGACTTCACCGGACGGGAGCATGATGAGATTGCCCGGCGCGGCACCGGCACCGGCAGCGGCGGAAGCGCAAGCGGCGGAAGCGGCCGGCGCGGTCGCCGCAGCAGAAGGCGGCGAAGAGGGGACGGGAGGGGCCGATGCCGCCGGCGCCGATTGGACCGCCGCAGCAGTTGAGGAAGACGTCGCCGCCGGCGCCGGCACGGCGATCTGCGGATTCGGGGCCGCGGACGGCGGGAGCCACAACCCGGAAGCCTGGCGCGGAACGAATGGTGTCGCGATCTGCGCGATCGGAACGTATCCGTATTTCACGCGCGCGACCGGATAATCGCCCGGCGTCACGAGATAGCCCTCCATATCGGGCAACCGCAAGATCTCGGACGCGAGCACAATGTCCCGCAGGTTGCGGCGCGCGAAGACGCTCATGCTGTCGCGACGTTCGTCAATCCCGATGGTCGCGTTTTCCTCCTTTTCATCGATATCGGCCTGGCCGATCGCATTGACCAATGCCTTTGCCGAGTCTCCATCGGTCACACGCAAGAGCAGCTTGGTTTGGCAGCCCGAGATGATGGTGCGCGCGAGGTGATCGCCATAAGTTTCGAAAAGTTGGGAAAAATCCTGAAGTCCGAGCACGAAGCAGCCACCGAATTTGCGTGTTCCGGTGACGGCCATCTTCATGATCTCGAGCTTCTGCAAGCCCGGTAGCTCGTCGTAGAAATACCAGAAGCGCTCGGCGTGAATCGGATCCAGCGACAGCAGTGCCTGGATCGCGACGTCGCACCACAAACTGATGACTGGAAGCAGCGCGGATTTTTGTTCCTCATTGACGGTGATGAACAGCCAAGAGTCATCGTCCTCCTTCTGTGTCCACTCGCGAATCGAGAATGGCTCGCCCTCGTCATGGAGGAAGCGGAAGCTGTCCAGCTGATTTTGCACGGTCATCTTGAGGCTCATGCCGGTCCGCTCGGTAACGGGATCGACATACGTTGCGGCCGCCTCGCGAATCAAAAGCGCATGAAGTTCGTCGAGGTTGCTGCGCGAGATCGCTTTATATAGCTCAGCATTCGTTCGCTTGTTTGACTGGCCGAGCGCGCGTAGTGAATCCTTGAAGACCATCCGAGCCGCGATCGCGAAAAAAGGCTGCGGGTCCTTCGGTGGCAGCGGGATGAGCGCCTCCGCGATGTTGTCGTAATGGATCTCTCCATGAATCTCTCGCCATGGATTCCAATTCGGACTTCTCGCGTCGAGGGGGTTCAGGATCACATCCTTTCCTTCGCGGTAAAACGCCGCGGTGAACTCGCCCGAAGAATCGTAGACGACAGCCTTTTTACCGCGCGCTCTTACCTGCGCCATCAACTCGAAGAACTGCCGCGACTTGCCGGTACCCTGTGCGCCGGCGATGAGCGTATTGAGATTTTCGGCGCCTCTGCGCATTGGCACGCCGGCGATCCGATAGGGGCTCGCATCGTTGCGAGCCACCAATTCGGATTTGAGCTGTTTTGCCTTGACTAGGCGAGCGCCACGCACCTGATGATCGGTGAGTCGCTTGCGGCCGTACTCCATCCAGAAAAGCGTGACGAGCACGAAGCAGCCGATAGTGGTCAAGCCCCCGTAGAGAGCGGCATTGTAGATTTCGACGTTGACGGAGTCGGCGGCGTCTCGTGTAAAAGCGAGCGCCTCGGCCGGTTGCATGGAGGTGCTTGCCGAGTCGGAATTGAAAGTGATCGTGCGGTTCGCCATTGGCACAACGGTCAGCAAATCGGCCTGAAGGTGCTTGAGCGCGAGATACCGATCGTCAGCGGAAGTGGCGAGAAACAGCGAGCCCGCCGCGACCAGGATTCCGGCAATCAGCGAACCGGCCAGAACGAAGAGGACACCGCTGGCGAAGAGTTTTGCCTGCTGCCACCATAGGGCAATGCCGCGCGAAAAAGTAGCGGTGGTGCTCGGAGCGCGGGCGTTATTCATGGCCGCCCCCGGTCAATTCGCGAATTTTGGCCCGGGCCATGTCCTGCGCGCGATTGCGCATCTGCGGGTCGCGGTCGTGGGCGATCGCGCAGAGAATCTCGTTTCCGGTGAAGACGGCTTCGAGCTGGGCGTCCTGAACTTTGTTCAGCCGTATGCCGCCCGGTTGGGTCCGGTCCGGCGCGGGAGACGCTGGACGAGGGGGCGGCGTCGCCGCGACCTGTGCCACCAGTTCCTGCACGGCAGCCATCAGCGCGAGGATGCGCTGCTCGAGCTGGACCACATTGTCGTTGAGAACGCCTTGGGCGAGATATCGCCGAACGTATTCGGAAAGCGAAAGCCCGGCTTCGTGAGCCTTGGCGCGATAGAAGGCATCCGTTACCGGATCAGCCTTGATTGACCATGGGCTGAGCGCGCGCTTGCCCGGCGCTTTGAGACGCGGCATGGAGACCTCATGTCGAGAGATCCCTACCTTGAACCCCGAGAATTTTTTTGTCGGCTCGGCGAGAAATCTAGCCGTCCGTGTGGCGTGGATCGTAGCACGGCGAGCACGAGTCGGCACGTTTCCAAACGGGATTTTCTGCCTGCCTCGCTTTTACGGCCGGCTTGATTTTTCGCATTCTGGTAATACGCAGGAATGCTATACAATTATTTGAATTCAAAGGCTTATTCGACTGCCTATGCTCCTGAGTAACCGGTTTGGTGTATTACCGGCATGATTTAGGCGTATTACCGACAAATGTCCCGATGGGCAAACCTTTGCGCGGGGTGGTGCCGAGTTTCGAGGCGGCAGAGCGTATGCCAAGGCGTCATACCGCTAAAAGCCTTGCGGAGCAAGGCTTTTAGCGCCCGCAACGGAGTTGCGTGGTGTGTGACCGCCTACTCGGGGAGTGGGGCCTCAGCCCCACGCGGGTCCTGAGTAGGCGCGTTCATCTGGATGGGGAGGTCGGTCTCTGCCGACCGGACCGGTTTTTCAGCAGGCGTCGCGATCGCCATCGCAGCCAGCCGGAGCGGTGCTTCGTGGCTGGTGAGGCGGGAGCCTGGGTGAACGACATGGGGACTTCGCAGGACGGTTGCGGTTGTGGGCGTGACGAGAAAAGTGAGCACGGGAGGCGAGCGTCGATCACTCCGTCGTGGGCCGATTTTTCACGCGGGGGCGGAGCGCAGACAGGGCACGGGTAGTGAGAATTTCGGAGCGACGAGCGTGGTTATGCCACGCAGGTTTTCCACATGTCCACGGGTCCGGACCGACGCCGCGATGCATCCACATCGCAGAGCGTCGGCCGCGCGCCGTTACCCACAACGGTGTTTGTTGTGGATAACGGGAGAAGCGCGGGGACCGGTGCGTCATGTGGGAAACCTGCCCGCGTTGCGGAGGGGAGGCGGGCGAGATCGGATCGGTTTTGCTGTGAGGCGTGGGCGTCCGAGGGCGTGTCTCGAGAGGGTGATTTTCGGCGGCCGCGACGGTGGCGGCCGGCCGCGGTGACACAGCGCAGCGTGAGCTGCGCACCTGGATTTCCGCGCCGGGCGGCCCGCGCTCGATAGGAGCGGGCCGCCCGGCGCGGCGGCTGTGCGGCTGGCGCGAGCGCGGATTGGCGATCGCTGGCGCGGGCGGCCCCACCGCGCGCGCTAGCGCGCTCGTCCCTCACGACCGGCAGTACGCCCGCGAGCAGCGGGCGCGTTCGCCTGGCTGGCAGTTCCGCGCCGGGCGGCCCGCGCTCAGTAGGAGCGGACCGCCCGGCGCGGCGGCTGCTCGGATGGCGCGAGCGCGGATTTGCGACCGCCGGCGCGGCCGGCCCCACCGCGCGCACCAGCGCGCTCGTCCATCACGACCGGCAGTACGCCCGCGAGCAGCGGGCGCGTTTGCCTGGCTGGCCGTTCCGCGCCGTGCGGCCGGCGCACGTTGAAAGCCGACCGCCCGGCGCGGCGGCTGCTCAGGTGGCGCGAGCGCGGATTTGCGACCGCCGGCGCGAGCGGCACCACCGCGCGCGCCAGCGCGCTCGTCCGTCACGACCGGCAGTTCGCACGCGAGCAGCGGGCGCGTTCGCCTGGCTGGCCGTTCCGCGCCGGGCGGCCCGCGCTCGGTAGAAGCGGACCGCCCGGCGCGGCGGCTGCTCGGATGGCGCGAGCGCGGATTGGCGACCACCAGCGCCGACGGCCCCACCGCGCGCCAGCGCGCTCGTCCATCACGACCGGCAGTTCGCACGCGAGCAGCGGGTGCGTTCGCCTGGCTGGGCGCTCGCATTTTCGCGCCAGCGCGGTTCAGCTACACTTCGCGCAAGGGGGAGGGAACCACCATGGAGTAGGACCTACGATGTCGGACGCCACGCAAAAGACGCCGCGCGCACCGCGCGACCTTGACCGCGAAATCGAGCGAACACAGGCAAAACTGAAGAAGCTCGAACTGGAGCGAAAGGAGCAGGCGCGCAAAGCCGCCGAGCGCAACGAACGCGCCATTCTCGACAGCCTGCGTGATGCGAAGCTGCTGGAACTGCCGGCGGAAAAATGGCAAGAGAAGATCAGGGATATCGCGCGGCTTCTCTCGGGCGCTCCCTCAGTGAAACCGATAGCCGAGCAGAGTACGCACAGCACGTAATTCGCGCCAGAGACTGAGTCGGGGCAATCTGGTGTCGCGCACTTATTGCACGGCACGGGATTGCCCCGATTTGTCGGCGCGGGCACGAGCTGGATAATTCCCGCGCGCTCGGCTATCCGGCGGGCCGGCCATTCGAGCGCCCGCCACCCCGAGTCAGGCAGACCGTCCATCAAGCGCAGCCTGTTGTTCGGCCGTCAGTGCTGTCAGGGGGATCTGGGCCTGTCGATTCATGATCATCCATGCGTAGGGCTCGGCCAATACTCGCGCCTCACGGCACAGTCTGGCATCGCCGTCAGTGCTCGGACGACGTGCGCGCCACGTGTTGATCGCGGCCTCGACCTGTTCAATCGTGATCGCGTTTGCTTCCGTCTGAGTCGCTCCTTGGTGGCCGCCAATTGGCGGCAGTTCGGTTAGGCTTCGCCTCAAAACCATTGGTTCAACAACCTGTCGGTGGCGCGTCAGAAGGGATTCGAACCCCCGACCCTCGGATTAGAAATCCGCCGCTCTCTCCGGCTGAGCTACTGACGCGTGATTCAAACTGCTTCGACGTTGATGTCGCTTTCCTCGATGCCGTGATGCCGGCAGTAGTCCGCGTGGTCGATGAACCGGTGTCGCGCGCAAAAGCGATCGAGCGCTTCGTCCATGTCGGCGGCCATTACCGTCGTCTTCATCGCGGCGCCGTCGCGCCAAACATTGAACAGAGCCATATCGTTCTCCTGTACGGATGGGGGCTCACCAGTCGATGGTCTCGTTCATCCACACTGCGGCGCACACGCCGAGTGCAGCGGCGACCGCGATGTCGGGGCGCCCCAAACCGAGAGCGATGATGAGCAAGCCGGGCGCGGACGCGGAACCGACGACGACGACCTTCTTCAGTGCGGCGCGCACGGGCAGCTTGCCCCGGTTGGGCGCGAACGTTTCAACCGCGACCATCGCAGCGGCGATGGCGCCAACGAACGCCGCCGCGAGTTCGGGCATGCGGGTCTTGGCGCCGACATAGATAGCAAGAATCGCGAACGTGCCGGCAATCGCGAGAAAGCGAGTGATGATGGTCCGGATCGTGGCGCGAACACGGGCGTGTGCGGGGGCGAATCGTGCGGTGGAATCCATGATCAAATCTCCTGTCGTGTGATGGATGCGCCGGGCTCGGCGCCCGGCGCGTTGGCTTAGCTGCAAAGGCAGCCGATGAGTTCGCGCATCGCGCGTTTGGTCTTCGCTTCGCCGTAGCGTTCGCCGCCCGCATACGCCTGTTCATAGACTTTGATCACCACGTTGATCTGCCCAGCAGACCAGTTGAGCGTCGGCAGAGAGAACGCGAGATCACTGCCATCGTCAGCGTGGTACACGGCGATCAAGGGCGCCGCCGATGTCTCGGCAAGCGTCACGGCAAAGAAACCCTCGGCGATTCCGTCGATGTGATGCGTTTTTGCTTGATTGCTCATCGTGATTTCTCCGGTCAGTGCCAAACCGGCGCCCATGCACCGGTCGATTGGCGGAAAAGGGTGATGCGGGCCGGGCGGCCGGCGACGATCGCCTCAACGCGCACGGCGCGTGCATCGTCGTCGGGGCGGGTCCAACGGTGAAGCACGCGGAACGCCGCATCGGCGGAACAGCCGAGCCAGTGGGCCGCAGTCGCGCGAAGCCGGGACGGTTGACGAATGCCTGCCTGGCGGTGAGCCTCGGGGGGTCCGGGGGGAACGCCCGGGCCGTTGGTGTGGTTGGTTCGGTCGGGGGTGGTTGCGCTCACGGTTTCGTCCTTTTGTGCTGGGTTGTGGATCTGCCATTGGGAGCCGCCTCGACGCGTTTTTAGCGCACGCCGGCCGGGGTGCAAGGGCGCGCCTCTGGCGCGGGCGCAGCCTTTACCCTTGCGCCCCGGCCGGCGTGCGCTATGCGTCGAAAAGGGGCGGCTCCCAATGGCAGATCCACGCGCTTAACCCAGTACAAAAGGATGGAGCGCAACCACACGCTTTCCCCGGCCGGACCGACCACACGGCCCGGGGCGCTTCTGCCCCGGGTCCCCTCGCCCGGCTTTGCCGGGCGCTGGACCTGCTGTTCGCCCGCGAGCAGCGGGCGCGTAACCCCGGATGAGAAGTTGGCAAGCGAAGCGCGCAGCGCCGGAACGGCGCGGAGGCGTCATGGGATTGAAGCCCGAAGGGGCGAGACTCGCGTAGCGAGGCTCGACGCGCAGCGCGAAAGCCCGGTCCGTAGCGCAGCGAAGGAGACGCCCATCGCAGCGCGCGGCGGCGGCACCACGCAGGTAACGAGCCGGTCGGTGAGACCGAGGCAGAGAACTACCGGTGAGGATTTACGGGGGAGCGGACATTGCAAAGGTGAGCATGTCCGGGAACATGCTGGTGCTGCCGAGCCGAGCCGGCCGCACCGCCGCCGCGCGAAAGCGAGACGGCGGGCGCGGGGCGGCCGGCCGGCATACCCGCCGGCGCCGGCGCGTGCTCAGTCGCGAGCAGGCATGCCTTCGGCCTCGGCGTCGGCGACCTCGTCGCGATCGATATGGGGCGTGTTGGCCCGGTCGGCGGCATCGTCCGTAGTGCTGTCGTGGGCGCCAACGTCGTTCCCGCTACCGGCCGGGTCATCGGTGTCCGCCTCGTCCGTGGCCGGTTCATCGGGCTCGGACCGGTCCTCGTCGTCCTCATCGGCGCGCCCGACACGCCACAGTTCGCGCGGGCGGGTCTTGGCGGCGACAAAGTGCTCAGGGAGCCATCCGGTGGCGCTAACGAGGCGTTCGGCTTCAGCAGCGGCGGCGTCCTTCTTCAACTTCAGGATGCGCATACCCTCGGCAGGCGAAACGGCGGCGGTCACGACGTCGGCGATGCGGGCCTTCGGGACGTGGTCGAAGTAGCTGGCGCGGGTGGGCTTCCAGTCGTCGGCGAGATTCAGGCCGAGCGCGGGGATAAGTGCGTTGATGCTGTGCGGCGCTTCGTCGTGCGCGACACCGTCGAGGCTGGCGGCGACGTACTGCGCGAGGATCGAGAGCAGGCGTTCGTCGGTCTGTTCGATGCACCAGCCGAGCAAGGCGTCGGTGTCAGTTGGAATGACGCCGCCCCATGCGCCGCGCTGCTCGGTCGCGAGCCGGTAGGCGAGATCGTCGGCGAGTTCCGGCGCGTGCTTGCCAACCTTGCCGGTGTTGTCCTGCCACTGGATATCGATCGCGCTCCCGGCGGAGCCCGGTGCGTACTCGGAGACGAGGAACCGATGAACGAGCGCGGCGAGGGCGACGTGCGGCTGACGCGCGATCGCCATGGCGATGGAGGCGGTACGGCGGGCGTTGAGGCGCAGGGTAAGCGCGGCAGAGTGCGGTCCCTTCGTGGCTGGCGCTGCTGCGGGGGAGCCGCCGGGCGGCGACGTGGCGTCATCTGCGCCGGGGCCGTCGTCGTCCTCGCCGTCGTTGTCCTCGCCTTCGTCGTCTGCGCTGTTGCCGCCCTTTTCGGGGTCGGTCGTGTCGCGCGTGATCCATCCCCGCTCGATGTTGGGCACGCCGTCGCTGCCGATCGAGACAACCGCGCCGGCGGTGGCCATCTGCAAGGGCGTATACACCTGCAAAGATTCTTCGATCTGCACGTGGCGGTGTTCGAGCGCGGCGAACTCGTCGCCAAGCCGCTCGAAGGTATCGTGGTCAATTTCCTCGTGTTCCTGCTCGGCCTGAATCGCGTCCATGCGGGCGGAGATGGCGTCCATCTCCTGCTGCTGCTCGTCGGTCGGCGGCACAGCCATCGCCGGCAGGCGTTGGAGCGTGGCGCGCGCGGCGTAGTCGAAGATCGGTACGGCCTTGACCCATGCCCATCCCTCTTCCTTGACCGTGGCAGCGACGGTTTCGAGCAGGTCGGCGGCGACGCGCTCCATCAAGGCATGGTCGGCATACCACGCGGCGCCTTCGTCGGAGAACAGGTCGCGGCGCACGGTGCCGCCGGCCGCCTCGTAGGCGTCGATGCCGACGAACAGAGCGATGCGGTTGCTTTGGAAATCGTGCTCGCCGGCGACCAGCTTCCGACGAATCGTGGAAGCGGACCGCTCCCATTCCGGGGCGTCGAACCACGCGCGGTCCTGCTCGTCGTGACTGTCGGAGACGGCGAGGGCTTGCATCACGTCGAGGCGGATCTCGTCGTTGCGAAAAAGCTCGATCAGCTTCGGGGAGACGCGCGCCAGCTTGAGGCGCTGACGCACCATGGTTTCGCTGATCGCGTAGATGGCCGCGACCTCGGGGATGGAGCGGCCGGCATCGACCAGCGCGCGGAACGCGTCGCACTGGTCGGCCGGGTGCATCGGCTGCTGCGTCACGTTTTCGCTGGTGCTGATCAGCACGGCCGCGTCGGTCGAGACGACGAGGCAACGCACCTCGGTGTCGAGCGAACGCTTACCTCGCTCGACCGATAGGAGCATCGCGAGCCGGCGGGACTCGCCTGCGGCGACGCCATACGTCTGCGCGCGCTTCGCGCCGACCTTCATGGGGTGGACAACGAGGTTTTGCAGCAGACCGACAGCCTCGATGTTCGCGGCCAAGGTTTGCACGCCGGTGCGCTTCGCGCGGCGCACGTTGAACGGGGACGCAACGAGACGCCTGAGAGGAATCAGGCGTTCTTCGCCTGCCAGCTGGTGGGCCTCGGGGGGTGCGGGGGGAACGCCCGCGTCGTGAGCGAGAGCCGGGATTTCGGTGATCACTGCGTTCATGCTACCTCCTTGCTGTGGTGGAAAAATTGCTGCCTTGTGGAGCCGCCTCGACGCATGGGTGCGCGAGCGGGAAGGCATGGCAGGGGCGCGCGCCAGGCCGCATGCGGAGCGCAGGCGAAGCCGCGCACCGAACGGGCGCAGGGCGCGGCGAAGCGAACCCTTGCGATGTCGGCCCGCCGCGCTATGCGTCGGGATGAGGCGGCCCACAGGCAGCGCCACCGCAGCTGAGGGGGTGTAAGGCAGGGATGGGATGCCGAAGCCCGGGGCTCGCCGGCGCGGGCCGTGATCGGCCCGCGGCCCCTTCCGCGCGGCAGGCCGCGCGGCTGGCGGGGCGGCCAGCGCCGGGGCGGGCCGCGCGAGCGGCCAGGCCCCAGGAGCGACCGCACTGGGACACCGGCCGCCGGCGAGCGGCTTGCGTGACAGGCAGCGCCTGGCGCGCAAGGTGCGGCCAGGCGGCCCGGCTGGATAGTCAGCCAGGCGGAGGCCCAGCGAAGGCGTACCGGCGCCCAGCTGGGGTCGTGGTCGGCACCGCGCGCGGCAGGCCGGCGGTGGCCGCCGCCGGCACTGTGCCGTCAGTTGCTACCGGCCTGGTTCGTCCCGCGATCGTCGGCCGGCCTCGTAGGCCGCGGCGAGCGCGTCGCGAACGCACCAGACAGCGACGTCGTGAAAATCGAGGCGATCGTGGTTGCGGGTCGTCAGGGTCGGAATCAGGAGATGCCGGCGTGCGATGTCCTCGAAGAGGACGAGCAGGTCGTAGGGGATCATCGCGCGTCCTTCCGGACGTCCTGGCCGAGTTCGAACGCATCGCGCAGCGCGTGGATGAGTTCGGCGACGGAGACGGTGACGGTGTCGTCGTCGGTGGTGCCGGTCATGCGCGAGGCGAAATGCTTATCGACGACGGTACAGAGCAAGTGCTTGATGTAGAAGTGGTGCATGGGAACCCCGCAGATCGGCCGGCCGCGGCGAGCGGCCGGCACGGTATGGTCAAGAGAGCTGCACGGCGCCGCGATTGGACGCGAGCGTCAGCGCGAAATACCAGTTGCGATACGTTTCGGCCAGCATCGGGGCGGCGTCGGCGTCGACGATTCGCATGAAACGTTCGAAGTCTTCCGCCAGCTTCGCGCAGACGAATGTGCCGAGCGTCCCGGACACGATCGAGAAGTCGATTAGTTCCTTGAACGGCCCCTCCTTCGCGACGATGGCCCCGTTCGCGTGAGACATCTGCGAGCGCCCGATCACTGTCGGGGCATAGTCGGCGAGTTCGGCCAGCTGCTCGATGAACAGGCAATGCATGAGATAGGTGCCGGCGTTGAAGTCGAAGGCGATCTGGTGCCGATAGATGCGGCCTGATTCGATCTCGGGGGCACGCTCAGGGAACCGCGGCGACGGCATCAGTTTCACGGTGTGCGGCTCCAAGGGCTCGCCATGCGCGTCGAGCAGCGGCGATTCGGCGATTTCGAGTAACGCGTAAGCGGAAACGGTCAGATTCATGGTCATGGTCGTTTGTCCTCGAAGGGCTCAGGCGGCCGCGGCGAGCTGGGCGCCGGCGAGCGGAGCGGACAGGCGAGCCTTGGCCGCGGCGAAATAGGTCTCGTCGATCTCGATGCCGATGTAGCGGCGGCCGAGTTCGCGGGCCGCGACGCAGGTTGACCCCGAGCCCGCGAACGGGTCGAGAACCGTGTCGCCGGGCTTCGTGAACGAACCGATGAGGGCGCGAAGCGCCGAGACCGGTTTTTCGGTCGGATGGTGCCGGTTGCCGCTGTAGTCGAAGCGCTGCACGTCGGGAATCGGGTTTTCCGGCGCTGCGGGCCGGCCCTTGCCGAGCACGTACGCTGATTCGTGCTGGTACTTCACCATGCCGCCCTTCGACGCGTAGCTTTTCGTGAACACGATGTGGCCGCAGACGCGGAAACCGGCGGCCTTCCAGGCCCGGAAGAATCGATCCACCTTGTTCCAGCCGTAGAAGCTCACGCATACGGTGTCGGGCTTGAGCACGCGGTAGATTTCGGCGAACGCGGGATCGAGCCATTCGTCGCTTCGGTCGTTCGCGATCGACCGGCCGCTGCGATCGTGGAAATTGACGAGGTAGGGCGGATCCGTGACGACGCAGTCGACGGATTCGGGCGCGAGTTGGGGCATGGCGACAAGGCAGTCGCCGTTGTACAAAAGGCTCACAGCTGGCTCCAAGAGTCAAAGGGACGGCAGCCGGAGCGCTATCGTTCGCGCACCGTGCTACCTGGAGCCAGCGCGCGCCCGCACGAGAATGGCGGGCAAGCGAGCGTGGAATACCGGAGCAAGCGAAGCGCGCGAGGATATGCCGCGAAAGCGCTTGAAGAGGCTGGGGCCGTGCGACGCTCGTCGCGCACGGCGTCCGGGCTCGGTCCGCCAGGCACGGGCGGGCGATCGTGGGATCCAGGTTGAGAGGTCGACTGCGTTTGGCCGAGACGGCGAGCTGCTCGAACAGGACGGGAGACGCGGGCGGTGTTTCGTCCCGGTCATGAGCGACGCGTCGGCCGGCGTGCGACGCCTGGGGCGGCGCCGGCGGGCCGGCCGCGCGGCGCGATCGCGATCAGTCCCGCCTCGAGCGCATCGCGCGAGCTGGCATACCTGCGTTCCTGGCGAAGCGGTGGCCAGCGTGGTGGCGAGGCGCTCCGTCGTCTGACCGCGAGCACCAGCTGCTCGGGCGGATCAGCACCATCAGGACGCCGCCGGCGCCGCGCGGCAGCGCGCGCGGCGTACCGGTGCCGGCCGACGCGAGCACCAGCTGCTCGGCGCGCGGATCAGCACCACCAGGTCGGCGCCGGCGTCGAGCCGCGCGGCAGCGCGCGCGGCGCGCCGGTAATGGCCGGCGCGACCACCCGCTGCTCGGCGCACGGTTCAGCACCACCAGGTCGACGCCGGCGTCGAGCCGCCCGGCAGCACGCGCGGCGCGCCGGTGCCGGCCGGCGCGATCACCAGCTGCTCGATGCGCGGATCAGCACCATCAGGTCGACGCCGGCGTCGAGCCGCGCGGCAGCGCGCGCGGCGCGCCGGTGCCGGCCGGCGCGCGGATCGTCTTAGCGGATGCGCTCGCGCAGGGCGTCAGCGAGAATCCACAGCGCCCGGTTGAGGCGGACGTCTTGATCGATCCCGGTCACCTCGCGCGTGCGGCTGCGCCGGCCGGCCGCGCTGCGGCCCTGCAGGCCACCCCGGACGAGCGATTCCTGTACGCGATTGAGCGTCGTCCACAGATCGTCGGACGCGTCGGCGGCTCGGCGCGGGCGCAGGATCTGGGCCTCGGTCACGGGCGGCGGCGCTTCCGTCGTGTCGTAGCGGGCCGCCAGCGCGGCCTTGGCGAAAGCGTGCTGCTCACGCGGCGCCAGCTGGAGGCTGGACATCTCATCCTTCACCTCGCGGATCAGGTCGAAGCCATCGAGCACCTCATAGGCGCCGGCCACGACGTCGTCGACAACGTTCCCCTTGTGCGGGACTCGGACGTCGTGCGTTTTCTGGCCGAGAACGAGGCCGTTCTCGCAGACGAAGCGAAAATACCCTGCGAGCATCTGATAGCTTGAGCTGCCGTCGTGCGAATTCAGGAGGATGATTTCCGGCGAGTCGCCGCCGGCGGCCTGCGTCGCGTGGCGCAGTCGAATCATGTGCTTCGCATGCTCACGCTTGCCGAGATCGCGCACGCGCGATTGGCAGGCCATGAAGGGCTGGAACCCTTCGGCGCGCAGTTTCTCGATCACGGCGATCGTCGGAATGTAGGTGTAGCGTTCCGACCGGGACGCGTGCTTGTCGAGGGCAAAGATCGACGGCGCTGCACGGCGGATCTGGTCGTCGGTCAGGGGCGAGTGCGAGCGGACGATGTGGGCGGTGCGGCTGAAATTCGAGGCAAGGCGCATAGCATTTCTCCAGTGGGTTGAGGATGGGTGTCGAGCTGACCGGGACCGAAGATTCGGAGCCCCGCGTAGGGGTTGTGCGGTTTCGTTCCGGCCTCGGCTTCCTGCTGCCGCCGGTCCCGTTAGTTCGTCGCCCTGCGACACACGGAGCGCGGGCGCGGGGCCGTGCCAGGGCGGCCGCCTGCGGCCGGCGAAGCGAACCCTTGCGCGGCACCGTGTTCGTGCTACGGTCGCGATTTGGGCGGCGAACGGACGGGACTGGACGGAGCGCGCGGGCTGGAAGGGAAGCGCTCGCCGCGCGGCGAGCGCCGATTCGGGGCATCGCCCCGACTGGATAGCGGTGTTGTGCTCTCGTTAGGGCGTGACGCCCGCAGGGCCGAGCACGATGGGCTCGGCGCGCAGCGCGAACGCCCGACCCGGCGGGTCACGCCGGGGAACGCTCGAGCTGCTCGGATCTGCGTCGGACGACGGGCGCCCCGGCGCCCGCATGCCGAGCGGCCGGGCGCGACGTGCGGCGCGTCGCCCGGCCGCGCGGATTGCACGTCGATCACCTGCCGCCGCGCCGGCGGCGCCGTCAGGCTAGAACAGCGACAGTTGCGCGGGGGCTTCGGGCTCGCGCGCGCGGGCGGCCGACGCATCGTGCTCGAGCCACGGGTCCGCGTCGGTTTCGTCGTCGGGGGCGGTGGCGCTCGCAACGGGCGAAGCGCATCGATCGACAGCGCGCGCGATCGCTTCGAACTCGGCGAGCGTGGTGGCCGCCAGCGCGGCGCTCGCCTGCTCGGGCGTCGAGCACTCGGCGCTCGCATAGACACCGTCATATCGCCGCGATACACCGAACAGCCCGGCCTTCGCGCCGCGCGGAATGTAGGCAACGAGGCGGATGCCGTACCAGTCGTCGGTCTTGCGCGCCCATGCGCTGTCGATGTAATCACGAACAAGGCCGTGCGCAGCCGCCACCTCTGCGCCGCGTCGGATGTGCTCTTGGTACAGATAGTCGCGCGCGGTACGGAAGTTCGGGAGATCGAGATATCGCTGATGCATGGTCCCGCTCTTGGTGGTGTGGGTGCGGGGCAACGCATCCTGCAGGTGCCCCGCTTCGTCTTCAGTGGGAATCGCTGCGGGTGAACCGGGGGGCGGCCGTCAGAACAGCGGTAGGACGGCCGCCGCTCCTGTGCCGCGATCCCGAAGCGGCATCGGAGGCGACGATATGCGCGCGTCGGCTGCGATCAGCCGTGAGCCGCACATGGGTGGCCATGCTCGTTCTGGCAACCCGGGCACCGAAGCATCGCGAAAAACTCCCACTGCGCCACCCAGCCGTTCATCCAGGCGTTAGAGAGATCGGGGACATCCGCGAAGAACGCAGGCACTTCTTCGAAGGAACCTGCAGTCTCCACGTCCGCTCCGGCTGCGCGAGCCGCGATGGCGTCGGCGCGTCCGAGCGCTTCGGCATCCCAGATTGCGTTCAGGACGGCACCCTCGGCTGTAGTAATGGCCTCGTCGCCGCCGTCGCGGGCAGCAATCAGCGCCGTTCCACTGAAGGCGTAGGCGCATCGGACTTCGAGGTACGGGTTGCTAGAGATCTGGAGCATCGTCGGTTCTCCGTTGAATTGAGGTTGAAGCGGGCCTGCAGGCCGTGCTCGCGGATCAATGCACATCACGACGGACGAACAGGCCGGCCGCCGTGGGCGATCGCGGGAACCCGGCGACGTCAGTGCTGGCGCTCAGGATTTCGTCGATGTCGGACTGGAGGCAGCTGCCGGTACGCTTCGCTCCCACGCGGTGGACTCCCTCGACCTCCACGCCGCAGAGCACGCCGGCGCGGTAGCTGGCAACGCTCAGCGCCGCGCGGCTGTCCGGCGAGAGCCGTTCTCGATAGCGGCGCTCAACCACATTGAGCGCTCGTTCGACGGCGGCATCGCTGAACGCACGGGTGAGGGAGACCCGGTCGGCCGCGAGTCGAACGACGTGGCATCCGACAGGCGTCAGCGCAAAGTGCTCGACCGCAACCGTGCTCCCGCCGGCGCCGAGGCGTCGCGCCTGCAGCGGGTTGACGAAGCGGCCGACCTGGTCGACGCGCGGGCCGTCAGTCCACGACACGTCGAGCAGCGTGCCGGCGTCGGTCGAATGCACGGACACGGCAAAGGCGCAGGACGGGAACGCTTCGCCGAGGATCTTCTGCACGAGCTGCACGGTGTCGACGAGCGTCAGCACGGTGACCAGCGCGAGCGGTTGTTGAACGGCGGTGGCGCCGACATCTTTGTCGACGCGACGAGTTGGGAGAGCGGCGGGACGATTCAGCATGACGAGTCTCCAGATTCGAATGAAATGCGGATGGCACGCGCCGGCCGGGCCGGCGGCCGGGGTTACCATAGGAGGCGGCTCACGGGTTCCAGAAGTAGCGGCTCATGGGCTCGCGAAGGGCCTCGGAGAGCGCGAGGGCGCCGGAGAGATCGGCGATCAGCGCCGGGCTGTAGCTGCCGAGGACGTCCCAACCGAGATCGTCGTAGATCAGCCTGATGCAGCCCTTCCAACCGGCGGTGCCGACTTCCCCTGCGTAAAGTTCTTCTTCGCCGCTCGCCATCAGAGCGGCCATGATTTCGCCAAGGTCGGTTGTGACGGGGGTGGCCCACTTCTCGCCGTCGTGCAACCGGAGCGCATAGCCGGCGCCGATCAGGCCGGCCGCCGCGCAGGCGACGATCGAGCGCTCCACCAACTGCCGGAGAACAACGATATCGTCGGGGTGAGGATTGGCGGCGACGTATGCGGCAGTGACGGCATCCTTGAAATGACGGGTCGTGGCTTGCTCGAGCAGGTTCGCCACGATGGCGTAGCCGTCGATCATGAATTCTTCGGTTTCGTTGCTCATAGCGTGGTCTCCGGTAAGAGGGGATTTCATGTCGCCTGCCTGGCGGTGAGCCTCGGGGGGTCCGGGGGGAACGCCCGGGACGTTGGTGTGGTTGGTTCGGTCGGGGGTGGTTGCGCTCACGGTTTCGTCCTTTCGTTTCGGGTTGTGGATCTGCCATTGGGAGCCGCCTCGACGCGTTTTTAGCGCTCGCCGGCCGGGCCACAAGGGCGCGTCCTGGCGCGGTGGGTGCGCGGCGTAGCCCTGCACCCACCGTGACGGGACGTGGGCGCAACGCTCGCCCGGAAGCCGCAGGCGGAGCGCAGCCGCAGGCGAGCACCGAACGGGTGAGGACGGGCGGTGCGCCGAACCCTTGTGGCCCGGCCGGCGTGCGCTATGCGTCGAAAAGGGGCGGCTCCCGGTGGCAGATCCACGCGCTTAACCCGAGACGAAAGGACGGAGCGCAAGCACACGCTTCCCCGGCCGGAGCGACCACACGGCCCGGGGCGCTGCTGCCCCGGGTCCCCTCGCCCGGCCTTGCCGGGCGCTAGACCTGCTGTTCGCCCGCGATCAGCGGGCGCGTAACCCTTGACCGGCCGTTAGCCCGCGCTCAGCGGGCACGTTCATCACGAATGGGGCCGAACCGCGACCGATGGCCAGCCTCGACGCGCGACGCGAGCGGCACGACGGTGTACCCGCGCAGCGGGCTCGTCCATCTCGACCTGCTGTTCGCCCGCGACCAGCGGGCGCGTAGCCCACGACCGGCCGTTCGCCAGCAAACACCGGGCACGTCGTCGGCAACGCGAAGGCAGGCGGAGCGCGCAGGCGTCAGAGATAGACGAAGGGCGGGGCCTGCGCGTCATGCGAGTGCGGTATGCTCCGCAGATCACCGTCTGCAGATCTGGCACATGCTGATACGAGAGAACGGGCAACGCGTCACGCTGCTGCGAGCAGCATCAGATCGCGCACAAGCGCAGGCCGCGCCGGCGAAAAGGGGGCGGCCGCGCAAACACACGGTCATCGGAGCATTTCGGGCGACGGACGGCGTGCCGGAGGAGATCCTGCGCAGCCTGGGCACGGCCGAACGGAAGGCGCTCGAGCTGTGGATGGCGGCGCTCCGCGAAAGTCAGGCGCGAGCGGCCGCAGCGCCGGTGCTGGCCAGCGCCTGCCCGCGCCTGGACGAGTTGGTGAGCGCCCTCGACGCAGCCGCGGACACGCTCACGTCGACGGAAGCAGATGCGCTGTGGGAGCGGCTGCAGGCCGTGAAACAGTCGCTCCGCCGCGCCGGCCACGCCAGGCCGGCGACGAAGGAGCGGCCGCCTGCCGCAGCAGCTGGCCAGCGCGACCTGGTCGAGGAGCTGCAGGCGTCCATCAATGCCCAGTAGCGGGGGGCGCTGCGCACCTCCCGCCGGCCGATCCCTCGCTCAACCATGGCCAGACGCCCGACCAATCACGCCCGCCACGCGGCACTATCGCGACTTCACAAGCGCACGCTACTACCGCTGCCTCAGAAAGCCGTGGACGCGATGGCGCTGGAATATCATGCCGCGCTCGCGGCACTCGCGTCGGGACACGGATCGAGACACGGCGTGGAGTTGCTGCAGCAGCTGGCGGTGATCGCTCGGTTCATCGGGGAGACGAGCAGCACCCGGCTCGATCCCACGCTCCTGGATCAGCTGACGGCAGCGCTGCAGGCCACGCTCGAGCGCGGCACCGCCACCGGCGAGTGGTTGATCGATGCCGCGGACCGCGCGCTCTGCGCGGCGCTGGTGATCGAGCACGAGCGCCAGCTGCGTGTGATACCGATCGGCAGCTTGGAGAAGGCGGTCGATCGCGCAAAGCATTTCGCGACTGCCTGTCGGGACAAGGAGGAGTAGGCCGCGGCTCAACGCTATGAGCGACGGCGCGCGGCCGCCGCCGCTCGGGTTCCTGGTCCGAGCCGAGCTTGCGGCGAGGGTGGAGTTGCCGCGCCAAGCAAGGCGTGCGCGGCTGTGGCTCGAAAGGTGCGCCGGCACGGATCGCTCGAGCAGGCGAACCAACGGATGCTTCAAGTTGACCTGTTCGCACTTCGGTTGGCGGAAGAAATCTCCCTCTGGCACCGGCGTCTTCGGACCCATCCATACCTCGTCGAATTTGCAGGAAACTCGCACCAATATGCCTGTTCCTTGCAAATCTCACAACACCGTTTCGGCCTCGGTGCCTTCCCAAACAAGCCGTTTTGAATTATTCAGGGTCGACTCGTTGGGATAACCTTCTGATACTCCTTAGGGATACCAGCCACATTTTTGTTTGCAGGCGTTATCGAAAGTTCGCAAGCGTATACCCGATTACCGATGATGTATCACATCAGAAAATAACCGCAATGTTCAGTTCTGAAATGACTTGAAAAATCGCTGAGAGCTGCAGGAGACGGGGCCATTCCTTCAAAGAATGACAGCAATCATTGCGTCCGCTCTTCCTGGGTTCCCGATAACGGGCCAATCGACAAGTTGTCAGGAAAAAACAGGACATTTCCACCAGAGCTGCAGACGTGGACGGCAACGACACTATTGAAGTGTCACATGCACGACTTTTCCCGTCGCCCTAGACTTAGGAAGATTATCAATGATCGCCGTCATTTATTGACCCATGTATGTTTTCTCAGTTCGGACAAAGATAAAACGGCCATACATCTACCCCAAAGCACATCCTGAAGCAATCTGCACATTGACTGGTTCCATAGACACTCCCCGGCGTTTGACCCATTCTAGCTATACAGCTGGCGTAGAGTTCAGTGCAGTCATCTGCATTGGCCGCAATTGGGACGATCAGTGCTGCCCCTGATAGGATACATATGCCGAAAAATTTAACTAGAATGCGCTTCATGGACATCTCCGCACTTGAAAGGTTATAGAAATATAATGCGAGAAATTGCCAAGCTCATAAATTGAGCTCATTTATATTAGCGGTTCGCGCAGAAATAGATTATTAATTATTTGAGTTTTTTTGAAAAATCGTTCCACGAGCATGCAGCGCATGCATTGCTGCGAAACGCGAGCACGCGTATTACGTCGTGTACGCGCAGCGCAACAAGGCAACACGGCAAACCTTGGTCAACGTCGCATATCCTATATTTATCATGCCACGCTCGCGTCGGGACACGGATCGAGACACGGCGTCGAGTTGCTGCAGCAGCTGGCGGTGATCGCTCGGTTCATCGGGGAGACGAGCAGCACCCGGCTCGATCCCACGCTCCTGGATCAGCTGACGGCAGCGCTGCAGGCCACGCTCGAGCGCGGCACCGCCACTGGCGAGTGGTTGATCGATGCCGCGGACCGCGCGCTCTGCGCGGCGCTGGTGAGCGAGCACGAGCGCCAGCTGCGCGTTACGCCGATCGGCAGCTTGGAGAAGGCGGTCGATCGCGCGAAGCGCTTCGCGACTGCCTGCCAGGACAAGGAGGAGTAGGCCGACGCTCACGGCGATGAGCGGCGCGCGCAGCGAGCCCCGAGGCCGCCGACGCGCGGCGGCCTCGGGGCTCGAGGTCAAGGAGACGGCATATCGAACATGATCGGGCCGGCCTCCCATGGTCGGCTGTTCTCGATCCTATGTAGGGCGCCTGTAGGTTGATCGGGCCTCCAAATTGAACTTTTCCAATGCCCTGTCGCCCCTATGAATCACGGGATCGTCGCCCGAAAAATCAGTATAGGTGTAATCGTCCTCAGTACGAGTGAGGGTGCCAGCCAATTCTCGCCTCTGCACGCCAGTCGGCAATAGATATTCTTCTTCGCGGGAGTTGAAGGGATTAAGAAGAGAGCGGCTTGTATTGATAATCGATATCGAAGCATATTTTCCACTGGCTCGCGTGTCAAAATGATAGGCCTGACTTCCCTTTCCAACTGTAAAACGTGACGTGACAGACAGGAATGGACTACTCGCATTTGACTTGGCGTGGACCTCCATCAATCCTCTCAATTTTTTGATATTGGATTCGTTTTCCGGATCTTCCGCCACCTGTAAATTTCTGGAGAATTTTGCCGCCTCCGCGCGAGCCACCTTCGCTGCATTCGGCATGTTCCTTGCTTCATTTGAGGCGGCGCGGTTTTGGGCACGGTCGTATTTGACTTTTGCGCTTGAGACTTGCACGTAGTCGGGGTCAAGGCTTTCTGAGGGGTCAGCCTTCTCAAGTCTAATTCTTCTCTCGATGTCTTTCGGAAACTGGCCCAATTGATACCTGCGAGGCGACAGGGACCTGTCACCCTGTATCTCCCGAGGAGGCTGCAAATCTGCGGAATTGTCAGATTTCGGATGGTCAAGCAAAGGACTTAGGCCAGTTAACGCTTTGCTCGGGTGTTTAAGCAAAGGGCTTAGGCCGGCTGACGCTTGGTCCCCTCCGATCGTGGAAAGTGACGTTGACGCTTCTCGGGGTGGGGGCGTCGTGGATGTAGATCGAGACTTTCCTTTGGACTGCTCTTCTAGCTGCCGTCCGCGCTGCCAATTTGACGGAACCATTTGTGGCCCTCCTTGTGTAAATATTATTTCTTACGTCGCCATGGGAAACCGGAGCGGTGATACGAAACTATTTGCCCTCGGTTTCGGCAGATTTAAAAGCAATTTTTGCGCCACTACCGCTGCGGTTAAACCGTAATAGCCTCATCAATATTGTTAGTCAGTAGAGGGTAATTTCTGACTCTGTTTCCCCTGAACCCTTGAGCGAATTTCGACCCAAGTATGGCGGTGGGCGTGTTGCAACTGGTGCGTCAAGGCGACGACGTCGTGATCGGCAGCGTTCCCATACGGGTTCTTCCGGCGGGCATGTCGAGCTGCCTGATGGACGATCGATTCGCGACCTGGGCGCATGTCGCCGGGACGACGCTGCGGGTACCGATGGACATCGCCGAGTTTGCCAAACAAGTCAGCCAAGCTCGTGCGCCTGAGAACGCCTGGGTCGCCGACTCGCTTCCCCGACGAGGTGTTGACGCTCGATGCCGACCAGTGGCGCGCTCCGGCGTCTTGGGCGGCGCGATCGTTGGATGTGGTTCAGCGGCATGAGAGTGCAATTGAACCCTGCTGTCCGGTCGCTTCGTCCGGAACAGGGCAATCATTTACCCACCACGATCAGCCGAATGACGCCATAACTGCGTCGTTGAAATGGCACACATATTGCATAATCGATTTCTGGCGGGATGCATTGAACGAATCGGCTTCCCGCGACGAACGACGAACAGAGTGTTCAGACCAATTGAGGGACCATAAAATGAAATTCTTGAAAATCGGGGGTGCCATTTGCGGTGCCGTCATCGCTTGGCTAGCCTATCGGCATGCTTTCACAGATATGTTCGGTGCGCGAGGCAACAATGCATTCGCTTTTTGTGGCGTGGGCACTACCGCGGGGCTGGTGTTTTCGATGTTGCCGAAGCGTGGCGGTAAGGACGCGGATTCCGATGACGACTCGAGTTCAGACTCCGAGCCGGGCTCGTCTTCGGATCTGGTATGCGGACCGGATTTCCAGTTCGATCCCTCCGGGACAAACGACAAAGATTGAAGCAAGAGCGGGCGGTGGCCGACTGCGCCCGTGTCTGTCTAATTTGACATAAATCAAATTAACGGCGAACCGATTGTAGCGGCTAAGTTGTAATGTCCGCTTCTGGCTAAGTTCAAATGTCCGCTTTTCGACCCATCGTAAGCTGACCGGCCGCTGGGAATCCAGCGCTGGAGGCTGCGATGGCTGCAACGGAACGGATCACGATGACGATGCGCGAGCTGGACAGGTTCAAGGTCATTCAGGACGTGGCGGACGGCATGCTCAAGCCGTGGCGCGCCGCGGAACGGCTCGGGCTGACGACGCGGCAGATCCGCAGACTGGTCGGCAGGCTGCGTGATCTGGGTGCGCCGGGTCTCGTGTCGGGTCGTCGATCAAAGCCCAGCAACAACCGTCTGGATGCCGTGACGGCCGACCGTGCAATCTCGATCATCCGTGAGCGCTACGCAGATTTCGGGCCGACGCTGGCCTGCGAGAAGCTGTATGAGTGTCATGGCATTCGCCTGGCGAAGGAAACGGTGCGTGGGCTCATGACGGCCGCCGGCCTGTGGGTGCCGCGCCGCCAGCGTCCGCCGAAGGTCTACCAGCCGCGAGCGCGGCGCGCGTGCCTGGGCGAACTGATCCAGATCGACGGCAGCGAGCATGCGTGGTTCGAGCAGCGCGCACCGCAATGCACGCTGCTGGTGTACGTCGACGACGCGACGAGCCGGCTGATGCATCTGCACTTCACGGTGAGCGAATCGACGTTCAGCTACTTTGAGGCGACGCGCGCGTACATCGAGCTTCACGGCAAACCGGGCGCGTTCTACAGCGACAAGGCCAGTGTGTTTCGCAGCACGTCGGCCGGCAAGACGGGCAACAGTGTGACGCACTTTGGCCGGGCGATGTACGAGCTGAACATCGACACGTTCTGCGCGAACTCAAGTTCCGCGAAGGGACGCGTGGAGCGCGCGCACCTGACGCTGCAGGACCGGCTCGTCAAGGAGTTGCGTCTGAAGGGTATCAGCACGGTCGCCGACGCCAACGCGTACGCGCCCTGCTACATCGCGGCCTATAACGCGCGCTTTGCGAAGCCGCCGAGAAGCACGTTCGACGCGCACCGTCCGTTGCGTGACGATGAGGATCTGGATCTGCTGCTGACGTGGCGCGAACTGCGGCGCGTGACGAAGTCGCTGACGGTGCAGTACGACCGTGTGCTGTACCTGCTCGACGACACGCCGGCGAACCGCAAACTCATCCACCGGTATATCGACGTCTGGGAGTACCCGGACGGGCGCATCGAGATCCGGGCGGATGGCCAGACATTGCCCTGCCGGCAGTATGACCGGCTCGCGGAAATCGATCAGGGCGCGGTGGTCGAGCACAAGCGCCTGGCTCACGCGCTACAGGTCGCGCAGGCGCTGCAGGCGCAGCGTGACAACCGGCGCATCTCGGGCTCGCCATCGCGCACGAACCAGGGCATCGAAGTGCGCAAGCCCGGGCGTCCACCCGGTACAAAGAAACAGCGCGAGTTCACGCAGGCCGATGTCGAGCACGTAGTCGTGGAACTCTCGCAACGCAAGACCGCGCCACCGCGCAAACCTGGCCGGCGGTCCGCAAGCGACAGTGGAACAGGCGTAAGCGCCCTGCCCGTTAAGGCGCCATCCTTCGACACTGCGTGAGTTGAAACCCCGAGATAGAGATTTCTAACCCCGCAAGAGCGGACATCTGAACTTGGCTGGACAGCGGACATCTGGATCTGGCTTTGACACCGATTGTTGGTCCAAAGTTCAAATGTCGTGTTTCCGCTAAATTGAAATGTCGTGTTTACGGGTTCTGGCTGTTGGCCAGCATTACCTGAGGAGCGCTGGCCATGAACGGAACTGGGACGATCACCACGTCGATGACCGAGATGGGCCAGGTGAAGGCGCCGGGGCGCCTTGAACTTGCATGGGAGTGGGTTATATCCGCAGGTTGTCACCATTCATCTTAACCGTATATGCGATGCATGCAGGCATATCCATATCGGCGTCGACGAACGTGAAAACGCCAAGCGCGTCCGAATCGGCAGCCTCTGCCTGAATGGTGTCGACGATAGAGAATTGGTGCATCTGTTCATCTTCGAAAATTTGCCGCGCTTTGAGGGTGTTATCGTCGCAGGAACTCATAATCCAATACTTCACATCTCCGTCAATTGTAGCGCGGCATTTAATTACCTCGACTATTTTACTCATATTTTACTCATTTGATGGCGGTTAATATTCAAACAACATAACCATTATATCAAACACAAGATGACAAAAGGTCATTGAGTGATTTTGTTTTATTTAAATACCGAACGCGTCTGCCATGCTCAACGCTAAACCCGTTGAGAGATCGGGTCGCGTATGCCTCTCCGCGCTGAATACGGGATATCATGCGGGGGCTACGAACATTCCGTCCACCTGCGAAGGTGCCCCTGCCCGCTTGGGCTATACGTCCTCTTTAGATTAACGATGATTGAGATCCGCATTGGAACAAGGCGCGTCCCTCAAGAAGAAATTCTCGATGACCCATCAAAATTTCAGGATCTACTTGAACCGGCGCATAGCGACCATCGGGAGATCAAGTGTTTGTGCAGTTCGTCAGCACCACCACTCGTCGTCCGCAGCGTAAAAGCTGGTTATATTCTGGCGCGGTGGCCACGATCTGGCCCTCTACACAATAAGGACACGTGCCGATTCCACGCGGCTGCGCCGAACTCCTTGTCGCCGGTAGCGGGAGATTTGAGATCGGCGTTCTGTGCGACCGACGAAGGCTTGGACATCAAACTCGACTTCAATCTCGCCGTGCGGAACGAGCCGATCGCGCCTCGCGGCGAGCCTGGCGTGGGTGCAAACGGCGGCGGCGCCACGACAAGTCGGGCGTCAGTTGGTCTTCTAGCGATGCTTGAATATCTGTGGGAGCAATCGAGCCTTCATAAATGGCTTGGCGACGGAACACGCCGAAATTGGTCGACGTGCTATTCGATGCTAGTTAGCACCGCCGGACAAGGGAAGATTAATGGAAGATCGATGGCAAATGTTCTCCATATCATGGAGCCGTTTGACGAGTCCAAAAAGCGGGAGATTGACGCAGATCTCGATGTCTTTATAAGCGGCTTGGGAAACAACGGGAATGTCGATCGACGCGGAATAATAATCGGAGAAATTAAGAGTTTGACACCAACAAAAAAAGGCGATCGATTCAAGATAACACTCAAGAACTCGAGCATCGGAAATATTTTTGTGTCGAAAAATATCTACGACAACGCCCAAAAGTCCTACAAAGCAGCCATAGCGTCAATTGGCACCGACAACTGCAAAGTCGTTGCCATTATCTACATTAAACGATTGGACAGCGGGTTTGTGGACGTTTTGGGCCTGGCCGCAATGATGACCAATCGAGTGTTTATTCCGTGCGATTCAAGCTATGAAATGGAAATGGCCGATCGACTTGTTCGTGACCGGAGGCGCTTCACGAAGCCTCTTCGACATCTCGACAAGGCACCGGTGCATCCCGATTTTATCCTGGACGACGTTCGGTCCTCGACTGTTATCGAAGTATGGGGAATGGCGGGACTCCAAGAGTACGAGACGAGAAAGCAGGAAAAAATAAAGCATTATCAAGATACCGGGACCGAATGTATCGGATGGGAACCCGCAAAAGCAACGATCGAATCGATCAAGCTTCCTTCGCCGGTGACGCGACTGTGAGAGCCTGCGTGCTTCTATTCTTGCCTAGCAGTTTTCTGAAATATCACGCGGCCCGTCTTGGGTTGCTAGATGCGCGAGGGCTGTCGTCGTTTCACAGAGTATCGGATAACGATTTCAAGAGAAGCGGCTGGCGATGGTGCCGGCGGCCGGGCGACGTTCATCCCCGGTCAGCCAGGCGGCCCCTCGCTCACTTGGCTCGGCGTGCGGCCAAGCGCGCATGATACTTCGCGCTCTCCAGGCGCATGCGCTGCTGCTCGGCGTTGACATAGATCGTGGTGGTTTGCAGCGAGCCATGGCCCAGCACCTGCTGCAGGACCTCGATCGCCATGCCGGCCGCGGCCGACTGCGTCCCAAACGTGTGCCGAAACGCGTGCGGCGAGGTCGCGGCCAGCTGCCGGCGGGCCGACTCCTCAAGGTCCGGCAGTTGCTCGTGCAGGCGCCTGAGCGCCCGCGTCACGACCCGGCGCGCGGCGTGTAGCCGGCCACGCGCGTCACTTCCCCTGCGTCGGTCACCCCAAACTTTTCCCGACTGGCCCGCGTGGGCGGCACCACCGTCGGCGCCACCAACGGCACGCCATCGGCCGCCGTGCCGGGCGCGTCCAGATCCAGGCCGCGGTCCTAACGGAAGGCGCTCGAGCTGTGGATGGCGGCGTTCCGCGAGAGTCAGGCGCGAGCGGCCGCGGCGCCGGTGCTGGCCGGTGCCTGCCTGCGCCTGGACAAGTTGGTGAGCGCCCTCGACGCGGCCGCGGACACGCTCACGTCGACGGAAGCAGATGCGCTGTGGGAGCGACTGCAGGCCGTGAAACAGTCGCTCCGCCGCGCCGGCCACGCCAGGCCGGCGACGAAGGAGCGGCCGCCTGCCGCAGCAGCTGGCCAGCGCGACCTGGTCGAGGAGCTGCAGGCGTCCATCAATGCCCAGTAGCGGGGTGCGCTGCGCACCTCCCGCCGGCCGATCTCTCGCTCAACCATGGCCAGACGCCCGACCAATCACGCCCGCCACGCGGCACTATCGCGACTTCACAAGCGCACGCTGCTACCGCTGCCCCAGAAAGCCGTGGACGCGATGGCGCTGGAATATCATGCCGCGCTCGCAGCGCTCGCGTCGAGACACGGATCGAGACACGGCGTCGAGTTGCCGCAGCAGCTGGTGGAGATTGCGCGGTTCATCGGGGAAGAGAGCAGCACGCGGCTCGATCCCACGCTCCTGGATCAGCTAACGGCAGCGCTCCAGGCCACGCTCGAGCGCGGCACCGCCACCGGCGAGTGGTTGATCGATGCCGCGGACCGCGCTCTCTGCGCGGCGCTGGTAATCGAGCACGAGCGCCAGCTGCGTGTGATACTGATCGGCAGCTTGGAGAAAGCACTCGATCGCGCGAAGCGGTTAGTTAGGGTGCGGCGCGACGGCGAGTAGCGGGCGCGCTCACCATGCTGGTTGTGCGATGCCGGCGGTGGCCGCAGCGCACGCGAAGCGAGCGCGGTGTTTCGCTGCGGCACCGCCGGCCTAGCCGACCGACAGTGAGTGGATGAGTCGATCAGACCAGCTGCGCGGCTTCGGCCGCGCGCCAGCGAACGCCGGCCGGGCTGGCCGTGCGACGCCACCACGCCATATCGGTAAGGCAGCCTTGGGTCACCAACGAGAATACGGGCTCCGACCACACGTGTGGGTAGTCGTCACGCGCGTTTGCCCGCTGTTGGGGTGTCTCCAGCCAGGTGTACCCAGTCATGTTGAGCGAATACCCGTTCGCGGGTTGATACCACCGGCTGTAGCCTGCTCGAAAGCCGTCTGTCGGATAAGCAACGCGTCCAAACGAATCCCGGTAGAAACCGTCGCGCCCATATGCGGCAAGCGCAGCATCTAGTGCGTCAAAATCGGGAGCACGCCGGCCGATTTCTCGAGATGCGTCCAACAGGAAAGAGGCCCGGGGGATCTCATCGCCTGGTGCGATTACTGAGACGTCAATTTCGAAAATGCTTCCCCCGGCGACGCGAGTTACGCGCTCCACTGCAGCCTTGACGGCTTCGATGTCGGTTGCACCTCGGATAAGCAATACGAAATCGCCATTGCCCTGCATCGTGTCGAGCGAGTACATCCACGACACTTCGGCATATTTGTTGCGCTTACCAGCCTGCTTGGATGGGGCCTTCCATTCAATGTCCCGCATACCAAAAGCGAAATCGAGCGTCTGGTTGGTATTTCGCTCAATACCATGAAGCAGTCCACCGATCGCCGTCATCGCGGGAAATCCAAGGCAGATCAGTCCGCTTGCGAGGTTCGCGCTCTCGACGTGCCCCGTCAAAGCGACCAGGTCGTCGTTACCTCCCCATGCTGGGGATTCACTGACACGGGCGACACCACGCCGGAGCAATCGAAGACGACCGCCGGCCTGCATGACCATTTCACCGTGGTTCGATAGCGAGGTTGAAACCGGCTGAATGAGCCACTGCGTGCTGGGCAACCACTTCTCCCACAGTCGCTGCGCGACTTCGTGGGACAACCCCATGCTCGCCACGGGTGTGGTGGTGACATACTGATTTTCGCGCCAACCGTCCAGGGGCAACAGGATCTGCTTGAGTGCGCCGTCGGTGATGTCCGGCAGCGACGGTCGGAGTGAGTCAAGGTCGGTTTCCGCGATCTCAATGCGCACTTTGGCCATGTCGGCCGCATTGTACGGGCATGCCCAATGTCGACGCCGCATGTTGGTGGTCGCGGATGAAACTACGTCCATTTCCGCGCTGAGGATTTGTGCGCGTAGCGCCGCCTGCTGCAGGCGCGCATTCATCATTTTCGGGGCGTGGGTGGCGATCATTTTGCGTATCCTGCGACCCATCCCTCCGACAGCATCAATGCCGCCATCCGCCGCACTTCGTCGTTGGCATCGGGATCGCCGTGAAAGATTTTATCGACCGTCTCATTATCGGTATCAGTCTGATACATCACCGTGAAGTTATAATTCTCCCGAAAGTCAACCTTAACAGAAAAATCTCCAGCCACGAATTCAGCATCAACCGAGAAGGCGTTTTCGTTGGCGCCGCCGGCATCGCGAAACTCCGCGACCGCGTCCCGAATCAGTTTCCCCAGGCGCCAAACGGCCGGATCCCCCACGGATTCAGCTTGCTGCTGCAAAAAATCAAAAACCTGCGACTTGAAACCATTATGCTGGGTCATTTTATCGCACCTATTTTTACCGACCCGCCTATCGGATCAGGCGCTTCTATTATACATGAATCACCAAGACAAAATGATATTTAATTGATTTTATTTTCAACGAGATACGATTCGAAAATTAAGACCCAATTCCAAATCATCCGATAAAAATGGCGCTTTGTTGTTATTTTCAAATTCGATTATTTAATTAAATTCAGCCCCTGGAAAAACCGTTTCTTATCCAACTGGGGCGACTTGAAGAAGGCTTTCCCTCGAATATCAGCGCACTTGGCGAGTGTGTGCTGGGTGCGCTCTCGGGCGTGCTCTGTTGCCGGCCGCCAACATAGAGCGAGCGAAGGAGCACCCACGATGCCGTGGTTCACCTGGCCGGCTGCATTGCCGAGCGTTGCGCCGGCCAGGGGGGGGAGATCGCTCGGGCCGACCCCGAGAGCTGCGCGCGGTCGGTGAGTACCATATATAAACGCCGCGATTTGGCAAGCGGCTTTGGTGAGCGTAAGGTGCTAGGATGAGCGATAGCGCCCCAAAAATCTAGAACGAGTCGACTGGCTGCGATCGGCCAAAAGCAGACAGTTGTCCTGCGCGTCAGTGGGCCGAACAAATGGCCGCTCTACACGAGCGAGCAGCCATTTCTGCGCGTTAGATGCGGGACGCTTCCTTTTCCCTCTAGTCGGCGGGGTAGGAAGGTGCGAACGGGTAGAGTTTGAAGATCCTTATGCGGCGGGCATCTCGCTGCCATCTATCCAACTCGCCTCCTGAACCTTCCAAATTTGACTCTATTTTGGCCTGAACCAGAAGCGGGCGCCCTCGCCGAGCAGACGGAGGATGCCGTCGGCTTCCTCGCTCATTGGGTTTGGCAAAATGTCGATTCGCGTTGCGCTCGAAGTTGCCGGATTGGCGACGTAGATCACGACATAATGCTGACCGGACCGGACGCGGGCCGCCTTCCGGGCGGCGCGGACCTCGGACTCTCCCATCTCGAACTGGCACCGGTCGCCCTGGCTGGATTTGACCTCGATAAGCCAAGTCCGCCGATCATGCTTTAGCTCGAAGTCGTAGCCAAGGTCGTCGGACCAAGCCTTACCCTTCTGCAGGGCGCCGAAGCGCGAGACCCACGCCTTGTCGATGTCTTGGTTACGGAAGCGGTTTTTGAGCCAGTGATAGACTACGAGTTCTCCCAAGCGCCCAATCATGTCCTTCTTTGCTTGCGGTGTTCGATCCGGCCCGGGCGGCACATCGCGCGGATTACGGTTAGTCGGTGGCTTGTTGGTTGGCTTTTCGAGCAGAGCCAGCTCGGTCGGCGTGCCAAGGCGCGCCGATTTGACCTGCTTGGAGAGCCGAGCGGCGATCTCGGCCGAGATTTCGGTCCAGTCCGCGTGTTCGGGGTCGACATCGAGGTCGTTTATGCGAACGGAGCGTGCCTTCGCCGCGCGCTCCTCCTTCTCCCGCTGGGCTTCTTTCGCAGCAGCGTCGATCGCATCGGCACCGATGCCCAGCGCGTCACGATCGAGCGTGGGATCCATGCCGTTGGGCCAGAGGCCGAGTTTGACACACCAGGCGATTAGCACGCATTCGTCCATTGGCTTGACATCGACAGCGCCGGTTGCGTCGAGCTTGGCGCGAATATGCTGCTCGGCCGCTTTTGCCTCGCGCCAATAGTCGGGGATACTCGAGGCTGGACCCTTCCACCATGCCCGCACGATGGGCGTCGCCGCGGTTGCGAAGCGGCTGATCGCCGACAGGTTGGCGGATCGAACATCGGCAAGATCGGGCAACCCGTGTGGGTTCGCGCCGATCGCAGGCGCCCCTGCGCCTTCCAGCCACCGTGCGACATGCTCCTCCAGCACAGCTTCCGGCACGAAATGGTAAAGCGTGAGCCAGGCTGGCTCCGCCTTCATCAATCGCAGGCCGTCACGGCGTTGCGCGTACTCGGGAGCGGGCGTGAAAGTTTCGAGAGTTGGCGCGGCCGCATTGCGTAGCGCCTCCAAAATGGACACCTCATGTTCGACGATGTAGTTCAGGAGCTGCGAGGCGTGGACCGCAGGATAGGTCAGCGGGTCGCTTCCTGTCGCCGCGAGGCTCTCGTTGAATCGCGCAAAATCGAAGTCGAGAAGCTCGCTGAATTGCGCGGCGGATTGAGCTTGCCGGCACGCCTTGAGCAACGCGTCGGCATCCGTCGAGGCGGCGGTGATGAGGCGCATAAGCTCAGCGAGCAGACGAGCGGGGTCCGCGCCGTGCTCGACCTCAAGCCGATCGCAGTCATTCAGCGCTTCCGGTCCCGATCCATAGTGGATGGCGGCGCGAATCCACGGCATCCGATGGTCGACGCGCTCGCCGACAAGATGCTGGATCGAAGCCACGGAGCCGTCTTCGAGCTGGAGGGTGCGACCGAGCCGAGAAATTACGTCCTCATTGAGGCCGACTTCGTCGATCTCTTCGCCGACAGAGGCGAGCTCGTGGGCTAGAAGACGCATACCATTGGCGACCGGGGAGAGATCGATCGCCTCGCAGATCGCCGGCAGGCAGAGTTGTAGGCCGTTCCAAGTTAGCGGATCACCGATCCGGGTAACGACAAGAGTCGGTCGGTCAGAACGTCGAAACACATAGGCTGGCCGATCACCGGGAGCTGTGATTCGCTGATCGTTGATCTCGAAGGCGACGTCTTCGGCGGCAACGAGGGCAATATTGCCGAGGCGCTCGAGAACGAGCCCGCGGTCTGAAGGAAGCTGGCCGGCGTCGGTGCCCCGCAGCCCCTCCATGGCCACCGCGAGCATCACGCGAAGCCACGGACATTGGTCTAGCACCGTTTCACTGGTCTCGATGTCGTCGAGCGCCACGTCGTCGATCTTAACGTCGTAGCGCATCGTCGACAGGCGGCTCACCTTCTTGCCGAACAGGGCTTCCGCTGCTGCACCCACCCGCGCGCGATCAACACCCTTGATGTCGAGAAGGAGGCCATCGATCGACGCGACGAGGCTAGGCGCAAGGTCGTCGTCGCTATCGCGAACGTAGAGCGGTGCGGTCTCCTTGTTCGCGATCGTGACGGCAAGATCGGCGCGTCGGCGGACCAAGATCGGCATATCGTTCGCCGCCTTGCCGGTCGCTTGCGCATCCCCAGCATGCTTGTCCGCGATGACCTTCCAGGTGGCGTTGTAGAGGTTGGCGAGCTGCTGCTCATAGTGCGGGCGAACCGCGCCAGCGGCATATTGAGACGCTAGGAAACGGGCTTGTTCGATGGCGGTCGTGGGATCGTTTAGGACACGAAGGTGCCCGTAGATGCGCAACATCTTGAGCGCGTCCGGCTGCCGGCGGTCAATGATTTTGCCGATCGTAACCGCCACCTGCCGAAGATAGAAGGGAAACCGCTCGTTGCTGGAGACCCAGACGTCCGATGGCCTGTAGAAATGGCGAACCGGACCTTCGGACGATGGATCGTCGGCGGGGAGCCATGCACTGCTACGAACGAAGGCGCCCGCTGGTGTCGACCATGGATATTGGTCATTCGGGTAGTGCTCGTGACGAAGGTCGCCTCGAAGCAGTTCCTTTCCGGCGCCTGCCAGCCATTCGATCACCAGACCGGCGTAGATCTCACGGCAGTCGTCGGAGAAGCGTTCGTGGTCGCTCTGGCCTGGCAGGTGCCATAGAGCGTTCGCGAACTTGTAGTTCGTGGAATAGGTGTGGCTGAGGCTTTCCTTGTTGAACTTGCTGACATCCCGCTTCCAGTCGGCGATGGCCGCGTCGCTAAGACCTAACTTCCTGGCGAACCCGAAGCTCGTCACCTCGTAGGACCGGGTGGGGGGCATGAAGGGCAAGGGAAGCGCGCGTAGACCGCTCCCGACGCCCAATCCGCGCAGAAACTCCGCCCAAAGCGCCACCTGGCCCTTGAAGGCGCGATGGCTCGTCGGCGCGAGGAGACGCTTTCGATACAAGGCAAAATCGGCGACGTCGGGCGGCGCGGAGCTGAAGAGCGCATTTAGCCGTCGGCCGAGGAGTTCTTCGGGCCAGGTTTCCGAGAAAACAGCCTCCGTCGCGTGGATCATCCCATCCGCCGTGGGAACGAGCAGGCTATAGGAGGAATCGACCTTGATGGATCTGGTTGCCTGGGCGCGACGCCAGATCGCGAATGCCCAGCGTAGACCGGCCAGAGCCTCCTCGACCGAGGCGCCCGCGTTGACCACCTGAGAGATGCGGGTGAGGACCGTTTCGCCGTCATAGGCCGAGACTTGGCCGCGCTCAAGGAACTCGCGCGCGGCGCGCAGTTCGCCGTGCCAAGGGAGCGTGCTCGCTGCGAAGGCGAAGTGGGCCGCCAGCGGCGCTGGTACGCGGAGCTGCTCGAGCGGGATCTCCGCATTCTCGCCAGACGGCCGGGTCGCGGGCGGAAAAAAGAGGGAGGGTTCGATCTGCTCGCCCTTGCGCCGCCGGCGCCGGACGCGCGGAAGCTGACCGCCGTTCTGGACGTCGCGGTGACCAGCGCGAACTGTCCCGTCATCGCATAGGATGACGGGCAAGCCGACGAGCATCTCCGGCCCCTCTTTCATGAAGGAGGGGAGATCCCGATAGAAGGCGGTCCAATGACTCGTCGCTGGGCGCTTACCCGCGCGAAGGGTGCCGGCGACCTCTGCCGCAATCCGCGCGCACTCGAGGGGCGCCAGCCGGTCGCGGAACAAATTTGGCGCGTATTGCCGAAGGAAATGCGTTAGCCGGGCCATGCGCTCAACTTTGAGCTCGGGCAGGAGCGGCGCGATCGGCGGGGATATAGTCGCGCCGTGCCTCGCGATCGCCAAAAGATCGAAGGTCGGCGACGCCTCGAAGGTGGCGCGCACCTCCCTGGGGCAGCGCCAACCGACCGAGAGCAAACCGCCCAGCGTGACGGCACATGGGATAACTTGGGCGGATCCGAACTCCTGATCGCCGAGACGCGCAATTTCCGCGGCCGAGAGGGCGGGCAAATCGAGTCGCTCGTTCGGGCTCTTCGCTGCGGTCAGGCTGGATGGGTTCGTCCAGACAAGGAGATCGACAGATGCCTTCGCCCGGGCGATCGCTGCGAGAGCCGAATGGCTGCGGCCGGCATCGCGGTCCGCCAGCCAACGCACGCTCGCGGCGGCGAGTGTGACGGCTTGGGTAAGGAGCAGGCGATTTAGCGCGACGCCGGCATCGAGGGCCTTGCGGTTCGAGGACGGGAAGAAGCTGCCGTGAAGATGTCCTTGAAAGGGCGCGGTGGCGCCCTCCCCCATAGGCAGGAACGTGTAGAGACGAGGCGACGAGATCTCGTGATCGAGGGGCACCGCCAAGCCGACCTCACCAACGCCTGACCAATCCTTCCAACTGCTATGGAGTTGCCTGGCCGCGACGCCATCGTCGACGGCTCGCCGCATTAGCTCTTCGGGTGCATGATCGCGGACCAGTAGCCAGTGAGCTCCGCTTAGCGTGACGATTGACGCGGCAATCGGCGCAGATGCGATCGGCTCTTCATGCCGCTTGAGTGTGAACGCCGAGGAGGTCTCGCCAGCTCGATTCCGAACCCTAGCGTCGAGCTTCGCGAGACGATCGAGAAAGAGGAGCAACGGCGCGGACTCGTCGTCCAACGCTGCGACCTCGTCCCGCGCAATCTGCAGCGAGTCCGAATCCCGAAGTGGAAGCCGAATGACGGACGAGAAGCCGCGCGCGGCATAATCTGCGATGATCGCCGGCTGCGTGCCAAGCGCGATCGGCAGGAAGAACATCGGCAGATCGGACTGCGCGAAAGCAAGGACAGTCGGATGATTGATCCGGGAGGTCAAATCTTTGGATCGTGCGAAGGTGAAGCAATATCCCTCGAACGTGGCTACGCCACTCACGCCGAGCGCCTGCGAGTAAATCTCGGGAGAATCGCAGACATGGCTTACGCTCCGGAAACCGAGCCCCTTGTTGCCGATCGACTCCCCAGGCGGTTTGGTGGACATGCCGATGCGTGAAAGCGCGACCACATTGTCGTGGGTGAACGGCTTTCCGCGATTCGCGACATAGAGCGTGCCGAAATCGCCCTCGTCTTCGACCAGGAGCACCTCTATCTGACCATTATGCTGGCCTCGCTCATGGACGTCGTTGGCGTTCTGAACGAGCTCGATCAGGAACCGACCATGATAGTCGGCCGCCGTGTGCTCAGCGACGCTTTTATTCTGGGCGTAGACGTCGTCGAGATAGACGCCGGTGGTCACGTTGATCGTCCCTGCAAACGCCTGCAGCTTGTCATTCGCAAGACGATCGATCTGATCGGCGGGCGTTAGGGCCTCGTCGTGTGCCGCCGCAACAACGGCAGAAGTGAAATCAACAGCGCTTACCAAGCTGCCCCCACGTCATGATTGCCTCTTCAACTGCTAACCTAAAGCTATGAGCGATCATAGCTTAGGATGATGTTGGAGTTCATTTGTTGCTGCGTTGCCGAGCAGAGACAAAGGGTTTGCCGTTCTCGAAACCGAGCAATCCAAGATAAACAAGGCATTTTTTATGAATTGACCATGCAACAACGCGACACCTTCTGTCCGTCGCTGGGAGATCAAGGCATCAAACCGGCCAGGATGGAGCGAATTACTGGCAAGAGTCAACCAAGGGTCAACCGACATCTGAATGGCAAAAACAGCTAGTCGAATTCGCGAACTGTAGAGACGAGAAAGCGGCTGTAGCCGCTTTCTTCTTTTCGACTGTTTCATTGTCACATTCGAGCTGTCATCATCCTGCAGCTTAACGACAAGATCGGACCCAGGAGTGGAAAGAAAGCCGAACACGTGGTGACAGGCAGCGCGCCGGTTGCGCTCCCTGCACGGCTCCGCTCTCGTGATGTGTAGTAGGTCATAACGTGGCGCATAACGACGTGTTGACGTGGCCGCCGTATGACTACTTTGAACCCGCGAGCGGTCATGCGAAGCCAGTTCCTCCCATTGACCGCGATGGGTCGGATCGAGTCCTCCGCGCTTCTCCAGAGCGGCCATTCGATTTCGCGGGCACGCGCCATCGCCGACGGCAGTTGCCCCTGCCTGCCTCGCCACTCGCAGCGGCCGACCACTGCGGATCGAAGCCGACACCCGCTTCTATTCCACCTCGGCGGCCGGCCTTTTACGGCGCGGCGGCCTCGGCGCCGGGGTGCCTCGATAGGCCTCGGGCGGTAGCAACGACAGGAACGTCCGAGCCTGTTCCGGGTCCGTGCAGCTGAGCCAGTCATCGTACTGGTCGGGCAGCAAGATCACGACGCCGCGCTTTTCGTTGGGGGAGCCTTCCCCCTCGAGATGTCGGTGGAACTGGCTCAGGAACGGGTGACCATCCGCGTTGACGGTCAGCATCGTGAAGCCGTAGGTGACGGCGCCATCAGGCTCCGGCCACGGCTTCCACAGCCCGGCCACGGCGCACGGCGCGCCGCTGGCCAGCTCGATCCCCCATCGCTCCGATTTGTCCTTCAGGACCTTGCGCACCAGGTCGGCGCGGTTCGGCCCATCGAGATCGGGGAGTGGTGGATACCGCGGCTCATAGATGACCTCCGCCGGCACGATAGCAAAACGGCACGCGTGCCACGAATCCTTGAAGCTGGCTTTCTGTCCGACCGTCTCGCTGCGCGCGTTCATCGTGTCGAACTTGAACTTGCCGATCTTCGACTGCGGCCGGATTCCGAAGCTGCCCAGCAGCGATTCGCGATCGCCCCCGGCGCCGCGGCGGATTAACGGCGCGGGGTAGTCGCAGTAGACCTCGGCCGGCCATTCACCGTCCGGCGGTGCGGACTCGAAGCGCTCGGCGTACCGGCTCCTGCTGGTGGCCACGAAGTTCGATGGGATGAACGCCGCTGCGCACTGAGCGCATCATACGCGTGCGGTACTTCTGAACGGAGGCAGCTATGAATCCCATCCCTGTGGGAGTCGATATCGGCAAGAACGTCTTCCAGATCCACTACATTGCGCCCGGGAGCGGCGAAATCGTCAACAAACCGCTCAAGCGCGCCAACTTTCTCGAATACTTCGCCAACCTAGAGCCCTGCCTGATTGGCATGGAGGCATGCGGGGGCTCCCAACACTGGGCGCGATCGCTCAGCAAGCTCGGGCACAAGGTCCGTCTCATGGCCCCGCGCTTTGCCAAGGCATTCAACATCGGTAACAAGAACGACGCGGCGGATGCACGAGCAATCTGGCTTGCAGTCCAGCAGCCCGGCAACAAGGTAGCAGTGAAGAGCGAGGCTCAACAGGCCGTGCTGGCCCTGCATCGGCTGCGCCAGCAACTCGTGAAGTTCCGCACCTCCCAGATCAATTGCATCCGCGGACTCTTAGGCGAATACGGCGAAGTCATGCCGGCAAGCCGGCGCGCCTTCGACGCAAATATCGCCGCAGTCTTAGACCGAGTCAGCCAGCATGTCGCAGCTCCGTTGATCGATACACTCCGCGAACAGTGGTCGGCCTTGACGCACCTGGACGAACAGATCGCGCGCATCGAGCAAAGGCTCAAACAATGGATGAGCACCGACTCGAGCGCGCAAGCGGTCGGCGCCATTCCGGGTGTTGGCTTGCTGACCGCCACCGCTGCGGTCGCCACGATCGGCGACGCATCGGCGTACAAGTCCGGCCGTGAGTTCGCCGCGTCGATCGGTCTCGTACCGAGGCAAGTTGGCTCGGGCGGGCGAACGACACTGCTCGGGATCAGCAAACGGGGCGACGCTTATCTACGCACCCTCCTCGTGCATTGCGCGAGAGTCATCAGCGTGCAGCTCCGATCCAAGCATCCGTGGATTGAACAGTTGCTGAAGCGACGACCGTATAACGTAGCGATTGTCGCACTGGCCAACAAACTGGCGCGCGTCATCTGGGCCGTGCTCGCTCGCGGCAGACCGTATCAACAAGATTTTGTCAGCACCAAGCCGGCATAGCCTGGCAGGAATCGTCAACGACAGAGGAGTGAACTTCATCCGATCGCTCGGCGTAACAGAAGGAGATGACAGGACAGGTTGGACCGTGACTCGCTAAACCTGAGTGTGTACTGGCGCTTCGAGCGCGAAAGTTCGTATAGGAGCGAGTCAGCGGTTCTCATCGTGGCCCGCGACAGCATCCACGTCGCAACAAGGCCGAATATACGTACGCGATCCGGCTTTTCCGTCCTACCCTTCTCCATTTTTGGAGCGCTATCGACCGCACTCGATACTTGATGCATCAGGGTCACTTACCTTCGCCCGCTCTTGGCAGGTGGGGGAATTCGTGCTGCGAAAATTTGCTCCTCGCCCGTGACGTAGGTGGTTGGTTTGACCGTGATCCGCTAAACCTGAGTATGCACTGGCGCTCACAGCACGATAATTCGACAAGGAGCGGGCTCACGGCAGTTGGCTGCTTCCGACCCGAAGCGGTCGATCGTAAGCTCGCGCTCCCTTTGTCGCTTTTTGAAGTACTGCAGTCATCCGACCGTCGGTCTTTTTGGTCAGGCATCGTCCAACACGGTCAACAGCGCGGCAGAACCTTATCGACTTGACGTACACCGAGCTCCGAGTCATTGGATGCGAGGAAGCCGCATCAGAGAGAGATTGCACCGGAAGCCGCTCGTATTGCCGCAGCAATCTCGTCTTCGCCGCGTCCCCCATTGATGGCAATGCTTTCCCCAAAGACAAAGTGAGGAACCGAACGGACACCGGCACCGGCCGACCTGGCCGCTTCCTGCTCGACGCGGCGGTGCTGTTCAGGATCAAGTGCGATGGCACGCGCCTGGTTGCGGTCGAAACCGTAGTCGGCTGCGATGTCGGCCAATACATCCGCGTCGGAAATATTCTTCGCTTTGATGAAGTATGCGTCAGTGATTGCAACGGCGAGCCTGTGCTGCGTGTCACGCCCAGCGGCTGCCAGAATCACGGCATGAGCAGCTTGGGTCGGATACGCCCAGAGCTGGCGGCCAAGATCTAGTGAGAAACCCGAAGCGCGAGCTTCTCTCTCGGGGCGAGCAAAGGCCACTTTCGGATCGGTTATGCCGTAGCGCGAACGCAGCAAGTCGGGAATATAGAGGCCCCCCGCCGGCGCATCGGGCAGCAGCAAGACGGGATGCTGCCGGATATCAACGACCAGGTCGGGAAAACGCTCCGCCAGCACTTTGTCGAGACGGTGATGCCCGACGATGCACCACGGGCATGTGATTTCAGTATAGAGGTCTATTTGCATAACCATGTTCTGGCGGTCTGATCTGCACGCTATGCATTTGAAGGTAGCTCGGCATCGATTCTGGTCAATTGAACCGATACGTCCCACAGTCGTCTTGCGAGTTCTGGATTCCGCGCGTCCTGAGACGGAGTGCATTCACCAGAGGGACCTCGCAATTCGGAAGTTTTCGTCGGCCCGTAATAGCCGCCGCACTTTATTTGTCCGGTCGCCGCTTGCAATGCGCCCCACGCGCCCTGAGCCGGCGTGTTGAAAAACAGGCCGATCAATGACATTGCGATGTTGCCCCACCAGCTATCGCGCGCAAGGTTGGTTCCAGCAAGACCCGGGTGGCAGGCCAAAGCCGTAACCGCTATCCCCGCCGCCCGCAGTCGCCGATCCAGCTCAAAGACAAAAAGCAGATTCGCAAGCTTGCTGGCTGCATAGCGAGGCATCCACTCGTAACTCTTCTCCGCATCAAGATCGTCCCATTCGATCTTCGCGCTCTTGTGCAGACCGCTGCTCGTGACAACGATGCGCGACCCGGATGTTTCCGTGAGCCTGGGCAACATGAGCACGGTGAACGCAAAGCAGCCAAGATGATTGACGCCGAATGTCAGCTCGAAGCCTTGCACCGTGCGCTTCAGCTTCGGCCCTTGCACGCCCGCATTATTGATGAGCGCGTCGATGCGCGGTTCCTTTTCGGCCAGTTTTGCTGCGTTCCGCACGCTCGTCAGGTCTGCGAGGTCAAGCGGCAGGAATGCAAGATTCGCTTCGGGGGTCATCAGACGAATCCGGCTAATGGCAGCTTCCGCCTTCGCCGCGTCGCGGCACGCGAGAAGCACCCTGGCTCGCCGTGCCGCCAACGTACTCGCTATTTCAAGGCCTATGCCGGTGTTGGCGCCGGTGACGATAAAGGTCTTGCCTGATTGATCGGGTACATCGGCATTGGTGAATCCGCTCATGGCGTGAACCGTGTCGAGACGTTATTGCGTCAATGGTTAGCGATGCCTGGCGCGGCGCGCACGAACTTCCTGTCGGTCACCTGTTCGACCAGGAACTTCGCAAGGTTGCCTCTGGAGAGCTTCGTGCCGAGTCTGGTTTTTCCGTACCAGCCCACATCCACGCGGCCATCGGCGGGACCATCCTTTAGGTTCGGAATGCGTACCAGTGTCCAGTCCAGGTCCGAATTGGCGATCAATTCGCCAGTCGCGTTGATGTCCTCATACCCCTTGCGCGCGATAACCTTGAACAACAGCGCGAACGCATGGGTTTTGAAGGCAAAACCATCCTTGGGATCACGATAGGCAGCCGTAGAAATCTGGATAAGACGGCGCCCGCCCGCGTGCTTCATCGCGGCGATGACGTTGGTCAAGCCGCGCATGATCGGCTTATCGCCCTGCACCTTGAGACTGTTGGGACCCAGGGCGCTGATGACCGCATCGGCACCCTGGACGCACTTCGCAATGGCACGCTGGTCTTTGAGGTCGCCGACAACCATTTCCACCCTTGCCGCGAACGGCGCGAGTTTCTTGGCGTCGCGCGTATAGACCGACAGTTTGTAGCCCTGCGTCAAGGCTTCCTCGATGATGTGCCTTCCGGTCGGCCCGGTCGCACCGAACAGTGCGATGGTTTTCTTCCCGGCCATGAGGTCACGCCGCCTTCGCCAACAAGGCTTTGATGGCCGCTTCGGTGTTGGCGATTGCGGTGTTCACCGCATCGGGGCCGAAAACCGTGCCCTCGACACGCACCACCTTAACGTCGGTCAGGCCGATGAAACCAAGCAGATGCAGCAGATAGTTGGTCTGAAAGTCGAACGGTGCCCAAGCACCTTCCGAAAACACGCCTCCGGTAGCGGTAACGAGATAGACCTGCTTGCCGGTCAGCAGCCCCTTCGGCCCAGTATCGCTGTAGCCGAAGGTGACGCGCGGCCAGGTGACGTGATCGAACCAAGCCTTGAGCTGCGAGGGCAGACCGAAGTTGATCATGCCCGAACCGAGCACGATCACATCGGCGACCTTCAACTCATCGACCAACTCTTGCGCGACCTTCACCGCCTCGACCTGTTCCGGTGTGCGATCTTCGGGTGCCGTGACCCGGCCCTGGATGTAGGCCGGCGCGATGTGCGGCGGCGGATTCGCGGCAAGGTCGCGCACGGCCAGCGGACCGCCCGAGCGGGCCTGGATACCATCGGCGATTTCGGTGGCAAAGCGGGTGGAAAGGCTGTCGGGCCCGCGCGGGCTGGAAGTGATCAGTAGGGTGTGGCTCACGGCGGCTCCAAGGTATAAAAAGAGAACTAAGTAAGATATCGACTCTTACTTACCAATTCATACAAAGGATGGTATGGTTCCTGCCGTTTCCCCACAAGAAGGCACACGCATGTCACTTAGTCACCCGGAGCTACCTGCCGACATGCCTGCGCCGGACGCTGGCGGCTGCCTGGCAACCCGTGAAATCCTGGATCGCATCGGCGACAAGTGGAGCCTCTACATTGTCGCTACGCTGGCCAATGGCCCGCGGCGCTTCAACGAATTGAAGCGCGGCATCGACGGCATTTCCCAGCGGATGCTGACACTCACCTTGCGCGGACTGGAACGCGACGGACTGATAACGCGAACGATGTATCCAACGATTCCTCCTCGCGTCGATTACGAACTCACTGACATGGGAAGAACGCTGTTGAAGCCTGTCATGGCGTTGGTCAACTGGGCGAGCGAGAATCAAGTCGCCATTGCCGAGGCGCATAAACGTTTTGACGAGGCGCCGGAGCCAGATCAGGTCTCGATTCAGGGCGTTGTCTACCAGCGTCGATAGACGGGTCCAGACCGTAGGCTTGTGCCAATACAGCGGCGAAATCCAAATGCCGGCTCCCGTTGGGACCTGTTCCAACGCGGATCTTTCGTGGGCTGAGAAGGCGCTGCATTTTCCGATCTATCCAACCATGAGTCGGCCACGACCAATCGGAAAAGTTGCATAGGCTGCTTGGGTGTCCGCTCCCTGAGCCAAACGGGACGCCTCAACGTCTCGCCGTTGACGCAAACCAATGACGCTTCATGGCCGATCGCAGCCAGTCGACCCGTTCTAAACTATAGGGCGCTATCGCTCATCCTAGCACCTTACACTCACCCAAACTGCTTGCTAAATTGCGGCGTTCATATAGGTACACATCGACGTTCCTCCACGATTCGCGATGCGTTGCATCGCTGCACACGCGGCCAAGAGGCGGCCGATCGGCGGCAGCAAACCGCCGTATCTCGACGCAATATACGTGACTTTCCGCCACCCGCGCGGCGCTCGGCCGGGATCGAGCGGGCTGGCACGACGGCGCGGTAGGCCGCGCGACGCGGGGCTCGCTTTTTGAGACGGCTAGGTTACAATGCCTGAAAGCTGTATATCCATACAGTATTAGTGAACGAACACCATGCACCCCGCTCTCGCCCATCCTGAACGCATCCACCCGGATTTGTGGCGCGCCAACCAGTTGGCGCAGGCCGGCTCGCGCGGTATCGACACAGGCCACGCGGCGCTGTCGGCCGAGCTGCCCGGCGGCGGCTGGCCACCTGGTTGCCTCGTTGAGCTGCTGGCACAACAGCCCGGCATCGGTGAACTGCGGTTGCTGGCGCCCGTGCTCGCGCGCCTGGCGCCGAAGCCGGTCGTCATCGTCCAGCCGCCCCATCGGCTGCAGCCGGCCGCGCTCGCGTACTGGGGTGTCGATCCTGCCGGGTTCGTGAACCTGAAAGCGCCCCGCACGGCCGATGCCCTCTGGGCCGCCGAGCAAGCACTACGCGCCGGTACGTGCGGGGCGGTGCTGCTCTGGCAGCACGCGGTGCGATCGGACGCGCTGCGGCGCCTCAATCTTGCCGCGCAGTCCGGTGCCGCCCTGTTCTTCCTGCTCCGACCAACCGCGGCCGCGCGCGATGCGTCGCCGGCGCCGCTGCGCCTCGCGCTCGCACCGAGGCGCGATGGCATCGACGTGACGTTCGTGAAGCGCCGCGGCGCGCAGCGCGATGAGCCGCTGTTCGTGCCGTTGTCCCCCTCCCCGATTTTGCTGGACCGCCATGCTCGTCTGGATCGGCGTGCATCTGCCGCGCCTCACTCTCGAATCGTTCCAGCCCCTGTCGCCCGGGCCATCGTCGAATGACGTCGACGGCCTGGTGGTGCTCGAGCAGGACCGCGTCGTGACGCTCGATCGCGCCGCGCGCGACCTGGGCGTCACGCCCGGCATGCGCCGCGGCGGCGTTCTCTCGCTCGCGCCCGACGCGCAGATCTGCATGCGCGACACCGCGCGCGAGGACGAGCTGCTGCGCGGCGTTGCCTACGCGTTGCTCCAGTTCACGCCGAGCGTGGTGCTCGAGGCGGAGGCCGTCGTGCTGCTCGACGTGACCGCAAGCCTGCGACTGTTCGGCGGCATTCGCGCGCTACGGCGTCGCGTGCGCCAGCTGGTGGCGTCATTCGGTCTGACGGCCGCCGTGTCCTTGGCGTCGACCGGCGCGGCCGCCTGGACGCTTGCCCGCGGTCTGCGCGGTGGCGCCGCGTTGACTCCTCGCTCGCTGCGCCGCGCGCTCGCGCGTGCCCCGCTCGCCGTGGCGCCGCCGGCGCGCCGGTATGCCGAGTGGTTCGACGAGCTGGGCTGCACGACGCTCGCGGAACTGCAGCGCCTGCCGCGTGCCGGGCTCAAGAAGCGCTGCGGCACCGCCCTGCTCGACTGGCTCGACCACGTCGCCGGCTCGGCGCCGACGGCTTACGAGTGGCTCGAGGCGCCGCCCGCGTTCGACGTGCGCATCGAGCTACCGGACCGCGTCGAGCACGCCGACGCGCTCGTGTTCGCCGCGCATCGCCTGGTGCTGCAGCTGACCGGCTGGCTGACGGCCAAGCAGCTGGACGTGTGTGCGTTCGTGCTGAAGCTCGAGCACGAGCGCGGCCGGGATGCGATCGCCCCGACAGAGTTGGAGATCGTGCTCGGCGGGCCGACCCGCTTCGAAGAGCATCTGATGCGCCTGGTCAAAGAGCGCCTCGGCCGCCTCGAGCTGCCGACGCCGGCGATCGCGATCGCATTGCACGCGCATCGCGTCCAGGCCGCGGCAGCGCCGAGCGAGACGCTCTTTCCCGAGCCCGGCGGCACGCCGCAGGACCACGCGCGGCTCCTCGAGCTGCTCACCGCGCGTCTCGGTGCCGAAAACGTGCTCACGCCGGCGCCGGCGCCCGACTTCCGACCGGAGGTCGCCGCGCAGTGGGTGCCCCTCGATCAGCGCAAGAAGGCGGCGTCGGCGCCGGCAGATCTGCCGCGGCCAGCCTGGTTGCTGGAGGCGCCGGTGCAGCTGCTCATGCGCGCGAATCGCCCCTTCTACGGCACGCCGCTACGCATGATGTCGCCCGGCGAACGCATCGAGTGTGGGTGGGAGGACGGCCAGGCCGTCACGCGCGACTACTTCGTCGCGGAGGACGACCACGGCGTGTGCTACTGGTTGTTTCGCGAGCGCGTGTCCGCGCGCGACGAGCGCGAGCCTCGCTGGTTCCTGCACGGCCTGTTCGGCTGACGTGCGATGTGTGCCGCGCCGATCGGCGTGCTGCCCGCTTACGCGGAACTGCAGTGCGCGAGCAATTTTTCCTTTCTGCACGGCGCGTCACGCGCGGAGGAGCTGGTCGAGCGCGCGGCGCGGCTCGGCTATAGCGCGATCGCGATCACGGACGAGTGCTCGCTCGCCGGCATCGTGCGCGCGCACGTCGAGGCGAAGGCGGCAGGCCTGCCGCTCATCATTGGCTCGCACTTCCATCTGACGTCGGCCGACGGCTCGCCGGCCCTGGCGTTCACGGCACTCGCGATGAACCGCGAAGGCTACGGCAACCTCTGTGAGCTGATCACGCTCGCACGCACGCGTGGCGCAAAGGGCACGTATCGGTTGGCGCCGCTGGATCTCGAGCACCCCGAGGCACCGCTCACGCACCTCCGAGGCCTGCCTGACTGCATGGCGATTCTCACGCCCGACTTTCCCGCTAACGAACAACGGCTCGACGCCCAGATCGAGTGGTTTGCGGCCGTGTTCGGCGATCGCGCGCGCGTCGCGCTGACGCTGCACGCCCGGGCGATGGACGATATCCACCGCGGCGCCGTCGAGCGAGCCGCAGCACGGCACGGCGTGTCGGTGGTGGCCACCAGCTGGCCGGTCATGCACGTGCGCTCGCGAAAACCCCAGCAGGACGTCCTCACGGCTATCCGGCTCGGCCGTTCGGTCAAGGAGTGCGGCTACGAGCTGGCGCCGAATGCCGAGCGGCATCTGCGTTCGCGCCTGCGTCTGGCGAACCTCTACCCCACCGGCGCGCTCGAGGAGACGGTGCGCATCGCGAGGCGCTGCACGTTCTCGCTCGACGAGCTGCGCTACGAGTACCCCGACGAACTGGTGCCGGCCGGCTACTCGCCGGCGTCGTACCTGCGCGAGCAGACCTACATCGGAGCCCACGAACGATTTCCTGACGGCATTCCGTTCAACGTCCAGGCGCAGATCGAACATGAGCTGCAGCTGATCGCGAAATTGAAGTACGAGCCGTACTTTCTGACGGTCTACGACATCGTCCGGTTTGCGCGTAGCCAAAACATCCTGTGTCAGGGGCGCGGCTCGGCCGCGAACAGCGCCGTGTGCTACTGTCTTCGTGTGACCGAGGTCGACCCCGCACGCGGTAACATGCTATTCGAGCGCTTCATTAGTTGCGAGCGCAACGAACCGCCCGACATCGACGTCGACTTCGAGCACCAGCGTAGAGAAGAGGTTATGCAATACATCTACGCCAAGTACGGACGCGATCGCGCGGCACTGACCGCGGCGGTGTCGACCTACCGCCCGCGCGGCGCGCTGCGCGAGGCCGGCAAGGCGCTTGGCGTCGATCCCATCATCGTCGATCGCGTCGCGAAGGCACATCACTGGTTCGATTCGAAAGCGGATCTGCTCGCGCGATTCGCCGAGGCCGGGCTCGACGTCGAGGCACCCCTGAACCAGCAGTGGGCCGCGTTCGCCACCGCCCTGCTCGGCTACCCGAGGCACCTGTCGCAGCACTCCGGCGGCTTCGTGATCAGTCGCACGAAACTCTCGCGCATGGTGCCGATCGAGAACGCCGCGATGGAAGATCGCACGATCATCCAGTGGGACAAGGACGACATCGAGGCGCTGGGCCTGCTGAAAATCGACATCCTGGCTCTGGGAATGCTGAGCATGGTGCGGCGCGCCTTGGAGATGATCTCGGAGAAGCGCGGCGAGCCCTTCGAGCTGCAGGACATTCCTCCCGAGGATGCCGCGACCTACGAGATGCTCTGCGAGGGTGACTCCATGGGCGTGTTCCAGGTCGAGTCGCGCGCGCAGATGTCGATGCTGCCGAGGCTGCAGCCGAGATGCTTCTACGACCTGGTCATCGAGGTGGCCATCGTCCGGCCCGGGCCGGTGCAAGGCGGGATGGTCCACCCGTTCCTCCGCCGGCGGCAGGGCCTGGAGCCCGTGACGTTTCCGTCTCGAGACGTCGAGAAGGCGCTCAAGCGCACGCTCGGCGTACCCATCTTCCAGGAGCAGGTGATGCAGGTCGCGATGCTCGCGGCCGGGTTCTCCGCCGGCGAGGCCGACCAGTTGCGCCGCGCGATGGCCGCCTGGAAGCGCAAGGGCGGGCTGGAACCCTACCGCGATCGGCTCGTGAACGGCATGCTCGTCCGCGGATACGATCAGGAATTCGCAGAAGCGATTTTCGAACAGGTGAAAGGCTTCGGCAGCTACGGCTTCCCGGAGAGCCATGCGGCCAGCTTCGCCCTGCTCGTCTACGCCAGCGCCTGGCTGCGCCGGCACGAGCCGGCCGTGTTCCTGGCCGCGCTGCTCAACAGCCAGCCGATGGGCTTCTACACACCGTCTCAGCTGCTGCAAGACGCCAGACGCCGCGGCGTGCGCATCCTGCCCGTCGACGTCACGATCAGCACGTGGGATTCGACGCTCGAGAGCGACACCACCGCGGCGCCCGTGCGCATCGGACTATCCCATCTGCGCGGCATGCGCGAGGAGGCTGCCGCGCGCATCGAGCTGGCGCGATCCGTGCGGCCGTTCGTCGACGTCGCCGACCTGGCGCGGCGAGCGGCGCTCGATCGCCATGACCTGCAGGTGCTCGCGGCCGCGGGCGCGTTGCGCTCGCTCGCCGGCGGCAACCGGCGTGATGCGATGTGGCTGGCCGCCGCCGCAGTGCCCGACCGGGATCTGCTGCGCGGCACCGAGCGAGATGACGTGGCGCCGGCGCTGCCGCAGGCCTCGGAGGGGCGCGAGATCGTGTCCGACTACCGGTCGATGGGCTTCACGCTCGGCCGCCATCCACTCGAGCTGCTGCGCGTCCGTCTGCGTGCCGACCGGCTGCTGCCGGCGGCCGAGTTGGCGTATCTGCGCAACGGCCAGTTCGCGCGCGCGTGCGGGATCGTGACAGTGCGTCAGCGGCCGGGTACGGCTAAGGGCGTGCTGTTCATCACGCTCGAGGACGAGACCGGGCAGACCAACGTCATCATCTGGCCCACGCTGCTCGAACAATACCGGCGCGAGGCGCTTGGCGCGTCACTGCTCGCGGTGTACGGTATCTGGCAGACGGATGGGAAGGTGCGGCACCTGGTGGCGAAGCGCCTGGAAGACCGGACCACGCTGCTCGGCGGTCTGCACGTCGAGTCGCATGATTTTCACTGAGGGGAGGGAACGATGGACCGGGAAGCAGCGAGTGAAGCGTCACGTCGATGGGTCCAAACTGCCACGCAGACCGCTGAGGCACAAGAGCTGGTTGCCTCGTTGAGCTGCTGGCACAACAGCCCGGCATCGGTGAACTGCGGCTGCTGGCGCCCGTGCTCGCACGCCTGGCGCCGAAGCCGGTCGTCATCGTCCAGCCGCCCCATCGGCTGCAGCAGCCCGCGCTCAATGCGCTCGAGCACGCGCTTCGGCGCGGGCGCAACTGCGCACGCGGCAGACCAAGGCAAAATCAACTGACCGGGATGATGACCCATTTAAACCGGTCATTTTCATTGGAGTTCGGCTGTGCAAACACCCCACGGTCGTCACCACTGCCTTTCGAGTTGGCACCCTTTACGTAGTGGCCATCTTTGGTGCGCAAATAAAAGACATTCCCGTAACTATCCGTGTCGCTCACCTGAAAAAGTTGGAATTTGTAACGATCGCCTTTCGATCCATCAATATGACCTGCGTTGTGCCCCCATATTTTACGGTCGCCATCGCTGTCTGTTTGGTTACCTTGAAAAAGAAAGCCCCCATATCTGGAGTTGTTCAGGAACGATACAGTACCGTCGCCTTGATCATGAGTAACCGTCCAGCGATATCGACTATCATCTCCACCTCGGTCACCCTCATGAATATAGGCCTCCCGATCGCCATAGGAATCCGTGTGCTGCCCGAGCTTCAAATAGGCCCCGAATCCGTGATTGATAACATAATACTCAACTGAACTATCCAAATTTTCGATCTTGATGGCTCGCGCAAGCACGTCATCGCCAATCATATATTTCTCCTTAGTTTTAAAAATTATTACTCAAAAATCGAGTGATCAAACCATTCAATCCCAGAAACCAATTGACCGGCTTTTTCTGAAAATCATTGATAAAGCGAACTGCCTTCGAAATTCCGGAGCGTTGCTACCTCATGGACCAGACCCAGCTTATAAGCGACCGACGAAACGTATCGGCGCTCTGACGGCTCCGAGCGGGTCGCATTCGACTGCTTGATCTACTAAAGCCTCTGTCGCACCGGATGCCAAATCAGTTGGAATTGTCAGTAGCGGGCACCAGTGTCCGATCGTCTTCGGTTACTTTGTATGGATGGACAACGATGCTGCTGTTCGCCCTTATGTAGTAGAGAACATAATTCGACAAGTCAGCCGTGTCTCGGTAGATTACCATCAACACTCCCTTAGGATCTTCATTGGAATAACCTCTGTAATCGTCCCGTTTTATTTCAAGAGCACGCGGCGCCAACGGCTGCGGGTACAAAACAAAATCTATCGCGATGTCAACGTCAGCCTTATTGCGCACTGTAATAGTCACGATCCCTCCGAAAAATAATTTTTAATCACCTGATCACGGCATGCCCTATCGGACAGCAGCCATATCTCCACCCTTCACTATAGTTCAAATCAACTTAACAATTCTTATCGATTGAGTTGCTAAGTATTGTGATTTTCCATCTATCTGGCATTTTTCAATTTGACCATTCTGACACCATCCCCTCGATGCTGTGAAGCTCACAAAATGAAAACTCGAAAGAGCCGAGCGCATAGACATCTTTGGACTTGCGATAGCATCGGTCGGTGGAACAAAAACGCCTATTGTTCCAAGAAATTGCTCCGACTGGCGCAAATGATATAACAACGAGAACTAGCCATTGAAACGAGAACCGTTATCTTCGCGCAGCTTTCGATTACGACCATCTAAATAGATGAATCGCTCGCACGCAGCAGGATTCCGTTCATGTGCGGACGCTAGCGTGCGGCGCATGCCGCAACACATCCACGCGCGTCGAGGCCATAGAAACCAAGGGAAATATCTAGCCGTAATCATTCAGACGGGAGTGGTAACCGTTAATACAAGGAAGCGGGCAGCTCCGGGACAGAAGCGATACGCTGATTAACCATGTCCTCGATCACGCCAGACGAAGCGAATTGTCGAAGGGATGTTGGAGTAGGCCATGGCATTGAGCATGGCCAGGAGCTTGCGTATGCAGGCGACCGCGTTAATCGAAGACCTCATGGACGGGTACGGTGCGTCGCGATGGGCGCGTCTAGGTAAAGCACGCGGCGAATCTCGAAGCCCCCCCCCTGCATACATCGGCGTCCTTTTCCCAAAGCGCTGTCAACCGGAGGGACGCCCATGAGTGTTGTGAGATGGCACCGATCGATCCTGCCAAGTTTGTGCAGTTGAACGATCAAGCAGTCCGCACTCCAGACCGGCTGGATTCCGCCACGCGCTCGCTGCAATCGGTCGAGTTCGCTCGAATGCTCGCTCACGCGGCCAGCTTATCCCAGCGTCGACGCCGTCGAGTTGGGCCTGAATGGAGACAATGTTGGCGTGCAAACTGGGACGCAGACGGCTCAGGCGTCGTTAGCAGCCACTGCCGCTCGGATCCGAGCATGGCAATCAACTAGCGCCGTCGAGTCAGCTGGGCAGCCAACCCCTTGCTGGCGCTCGTCGAAAACAGAGCCCAGCAGACGGGCCAGGTCCTCGTAACGGGTGAGCACCGAGGCCGTTTTTGCGAGCGCGCTTCACCAAATCGGCCCCGGCGCGCGCCATCAACAAGCGCCGCGCGCCAGTGGCGCCCAACCGAGGTACTTCGATTCTTACCGCTGGCGCCGGAAGAGGATGAGCGCCAGCAGTTAAAATCCACATAGATTTGATTAAATTCGCGCGTTCAGCGCACCACCGGATGCTGCGGATTCAGACGCGCCGCTGCCGTAAAAACGGCTCCTCGGAGCTCACCGGAATATACACAAACATGCGCTGTTGGAATGCAGCCGGCGCACGAACAATATTCATCGCTGTGAACGATCGATACCCATTAACCACTTGACCGGGTCCACCCCAAGAATAGGCATTGTATGGGGAATCGTCTTTAATGCGCGTCAGCACATCTAATTGCCCGCCCGCAGAACCACCGGACAGGTTCTTCTGTTCGCCATCATTCACGTCAGTGATGATGTAACCCTTAAGGCGAAGAATCAAACAGCGCTCACTTATCGATTTGGTATATTCGACCACGGCCGTCTCATCATATTGCCCCGCACCCTGCGGCGCAGGCAGGATCGATCGCGGCGTTGGAGCAGCAATAAAGGCGCCGTCGAAATTTTTGTCGAACCTGAGTTCAAGATTCTTGGTCCAATCGTTAAATGAATATTGAAGAACGCGGTTGTTTTCGATACCTTGCGGATATCTAAACCAATCCCCAGAATTGTATTTTATGAGATTAACACCACGCTCAGCCGAGCCAGTGGCTTCATTATTTGGGTGAAAACCTGGCACCCAAAATAGAGAATTAGTCACCAATGAAAGTGGGGCGTCAGCAGATAACTGTAGCACCGGCTTCCAGTCTCTTTCTTTAAGCATTCTTGAAAGATACAAATGTCCACTATCATGCGCAGAAATTCCTTTTATGCGTTCGAGAACTACGATAGTGGAATCGTGAGGGTCAATCCGCATACGCATTAACGCAAGGGCGTTGTTCGACCAAATCGAAACCGTTTCATTAGGTACGCTTCGACCAGGAGATAGGATACCGGCGGCACCGCCAGTGCCGAATATTTGTGGATCCAGCCACGTCGCGACGGTGTATGCGACCCCAAAGATTCCCATTGACAGCCCGAAAAGCGGTATCTTGCTGGAGTCCGGAAAGGGAAGTGCGCCCATAACTGCATAATTTATGCTTAACAGAGACAGCGTTAGGGGTTTCCAATCCGGCTCAGTGTCCGCGCGGTGGAGTGTGAAGGAATAGAGATACTCGGTATCGTTAACGATAGCGTCCGTGATGGCTAGGTTTTCCATTGTTGACTATCCTTCTTGGGTCGATTGGCTCATGGAGGGATTTTTACAGCAACTGTGGATATTGCCGCATTACGCGGTCAAAGTAGCCGATCTTTTTAATAAAAAAAAGAAATTCAACACAATGAATCGAAGTGGAGAATGCGGCAGACAACGCTATGCGTTTTACGGCCTTCAGAATGGCCAACCGTGCATGCTTGCACTATTCGATCAGCGCCTGTCAGTGCCACTCAAAATTTTGCGGGCCTGGCCGCCCGCGAGGACATGGCTTGAAGGGACGACCACAAGACGTGCGAGGTCGCCGCCCTTAACACATAATGACGCTTGAGATAACGTGAAGGGCTGGGCTGGCTTCACCAGCGCCAAGTCTCTCCGTGGACGTCGGCCCGCGCCTCGCTGTCCGACACGTAGTCGTGCATTCCGACGGGTATCGTCGGGTTCTTCGGATGACGCGCGAACCAAGACAGTGGGAGCCGGTTATCAATCGATTTATAAGCGGGCACAGGATGCCCTTTCCCAGAGCTACGTCGCCTGAGGCTGGGCCACTCGTTTCTGTTGCACATCGCGATGGTAACGGCAACCCATGAACAAGTCCGAAGCCTGGGCGTGGACCGAGGCGAGTCGCAGCAACTGACGTGCCAATTTGAACCCCGCATGACCTTCTCGCGGATGCGGGTGGGCTGGTGCGAATTCTCGGTTCGGTTGTTCTGCCCCTGTGCTACCGGTGCTCGACGTCCAGACGCGAAGCTTGTCGGTCATCATCACGCGCGGGCGGCCGTGGCACTTGAGCAGCTTGCGCATCAGCCGCTTGGCGGCGGCAACGATGTCGCTGCTCCAGCACGTCATTGTTTGCCTGACTGTTGCCGCGCGCCCGCCATCCGGCGTGAAACTTCGCCGCCTCGACGCGCTGCCGGCACTGCGCGGCCGTGACGTAGACGGACGTGATTTGCAGCGACGCACGGCCGAGCAGCTGCTCACCGGCCGCCGATTGCTGTCGCGTCACAAGCGCGCTCCGCAATGGCTAGATGATCGTGATCACGACCCCGGTTTGGAGGATTTTCAGTTTGCGCAAACCGCGGCCGGCCAGCACGAGGCTACCGCCATCCAAAAGTTTGAATTCTGGAATGCCGTAGACCGGCGGAGGACCCGGAGATAGCTCTCGTCTTTTCACGATGACATCGTAGGAGTTCCCGGCCGCGTCGACTGCCTTGAAGTGCTCTGTTTTCATGGGCAATTCAGTGGTTGATCAACGGCTGAAAGCATTCAATACATGGATGTCCGAATTAATAGCGTGTCGCTACCCGCACCTCAAGTCGTGACGACGACCCGCATCGGCGGCTCTCCTGGCAGAACGAATTCGTCCTGGCGGCCCAACCGCACATCGCGCAGCATCTGCTCCAGTTCCGCAATACGGACGGTCGGTACCGGCGGCACAGTCTCGCCGTCCGGGGCGAGCGAGTCTAGGCGCTTGAGAATCAAGGCCACGGCGGTTTGACGCGAGAGAAAGTATGTAGCCATAGGCGAGTCAGGAAAAGCCGATCCGTTGCGAGGGAGCCCTCTACCGCTCGCGAGCGATCCCGGCGTGAAACTTCGCCGCCTCGATGCGTTGCCGGCGCTGCTCGGCCGTGACGTAGACGGACGTGGTTTGCAGCGACGCGTGGCCGAGCAGCTGCTGGACGACGTCGAGCGTCATGCCGCTGGCCACCGACTGCGTGCCGAACGTGTGGCGAAGACTATGTGGGCTCGTGCGCGCCAGCTGGCGGCGCTCGGGCTCGCTCAGATCGCCCATCGTCACCTGCAGGCGCTTGAGTACCCACGCGACCAGGGTCGCCGCGCCGCGCACCGAATAGCCTGCCGCGTCGGCGCCCGCCGCGCCAGACTCAAACTTCGTTTGTGCCCGCAGTGTCTGCGGGATCACCAGCGGGGCGAGCAAGGCGCCGGCCGCCTGGTCACTGTCGAACTGGCGGCCACGGTCGACCCAATGCGCGCGCAGCGCGGCCACGCACGCGTCCGAGACCGCGACGAATCGCTCCTTCCTGCCCTTGCCGATCACCTGCAGCCACCACGTCGCCGGCACCTCGCCGTCGCCGGCCAGCCAGGCCAGCTGCCCGCGGCTCGCCGCGGCCGCTTCCGACACGCGCAGGCCGGAGTCGCCCATCAGGAGCAACAGCGCCCGGGCCGCGCGCCAGCGGGCGGCCTCGGGTGACGGGCTCTCGCTCCAGCTGGCGATCTCGGCGCGGACCCGCGTCCACAGGTCGAGCGGCAGCGCGCGGTCGACGCGCAGCAGCGCCGCGCGCTTGACGGGGCGCGGATCGGTCACGGCCGCCCAGGGGTTGCCCGCCAGGTAGCGAATGCGCACCAGCCAGTCGAACGCGGCCCGGATCGTGCGGATCGCGTACCGCTGACTGTCGAGCGACATCGGCTCGTCGCTGAACGGGCGCCAGCGGCGCGAGCCGCGCGCGGCACGTGGCCCGCAGAACGCGGCCGACGGGCTCGCGAGAAACGCCTTGAAGGCATCGCAGTCCTCCACTCTGAGCGACGACAGCGCGGTGCCGCGCTCGACCACGCACCAGAGCAGCAGGCGTTCAAGTTCGCGCCGGTAGCTGCGCAGCGTGTTGGGCGCGTCCGTGTAGCGGTTCAGGTAGGCCGCGATCGCATCCAGATCGTGGTTCGCCCGCACGAACGAAAACTCGGTGTGGCGGTTCAAGCCCCGCTGCCCCGACATCTCGGGCGGGATGGCGATGCGCTCGAGCGGCACCAGCTGCGCGCGCGAGGGCGCCAGCACCTCGGCGGCCGGCGCGAGCGGGTCCGCGGCCTCGACGTCACGGTCAACTGTGGCGCCGATCGTCTCAGCATGGCGGCGCAGCCACGCCACGAGCACGCGGGCGCGCGTGAGACCGATCCGGGGCACCGATCGCCACCAGCTCCCGCCGCGGCGATTGCAGTAGGCGACCAGCTCGGCGAGGGTCCGGATACCCTCCCCTGCCAGGCGCTCGGCCACGAGCGGCCGAAACCAGCGGCCGATCTCGTGCTCGCCGACGGGCTTGGCCGCAGCCCAGGCGCCGGCCGCTTGTTCGATCATGTGCAGCGACACGGGCGTCAGACGCGGCTCGCCGTGCTTGCGGATGCTCTCCTGCAGGTGCTGTTTCAGCACGCTCGAGCCCTCGCGCAGCGCGAGCGAGACCAGGTCGTCGCGCATCGTGCGCAGCAGCGCGTCCAGCTCGTGCGGGGCATCCGCGTAGGGCGTCGTCTCGCGGTCGAAATAGAGCCGCGCGATGGTCGCCGTCGGCACCCCTTTTACACGCGCACGCAGGGCCGTGAACTCGGTTCGGCTGTAGGTGCGGGGCGCCGGCAGCTCGAGTTGCTGAACGCGGTTCGTCATGATCGCTTGGCCATCTCTCGAAACTTGCGCTGCCACTCGGCGGGCGTCAGGCGCCCGAAGGCCTCGAGCGCGACGGCGCGCGCCTGGTCGATCGTCTCGCCGCGAAGCCCGGCAATCGACCAGCCCGTGGCGGCGTCCGCGACGTCGTAGCGCGACGCCTGCATCACGCCGAGCAGCGGCGCGCGGTGGATCGCGAACACGCGGCCGCGAAACTCGAACGGGATACCGATGTGTTCCACGCGATGGCCGCCAGCCAGGCGCAGATGGAAGACGATGCCGCCCGCCTCGATGCGGGGCGCGTACAGGTCCGCTTGCTGGGAATCCGTAGCGCCGACCGGCTGAGCGTTCGCCGGCGACGACAGGCTGCTCGATGTCATGGTCATGCCTCGTGGATGGGTGTGTCGACGAGCAAACTACGGCGTGCCACCGGGCGCCGATGCGCTGCGCTTCGAATTCGTGCTGCCGCGGCTCTGGCCGAGTCGGTCACACTCGACCACTCCTGATGCCACCAGTCGATGACGGCCGCCGCGCTCCCAATGGACGGCGCCACCACGACATCCGCCAGCTCGTCGGCGACACCTGACCACCAGCCGTCGCCTTCAGCGTCCGAGGCGCGCGCGTCGATCGCCGCGCGGTAGATGGCTTTCGCGGCGTCCAGACGCGTCAGCGCTTCATCACTGCTTTGGTCCGGCTTCATGCGCGCTCACTTCGGTTGTTTCGTTGCAATCTCGGTTGCGGCCGGATCGATCAAAATCCATAGCTGTCCTCGGCCCAGCGCTTCAGCACGCGGTAGTCGTGTTCCGGAAGCACGATCTGGCCGTCTTCGGCCGCCTCGAGCACGCGCTCCATTTGCCCACTGAGCACGAGGTTGCCGTGCAGTCCATAGAAGTACCACCCAAAGGGCGTGCCGACCTGCTCATCGAGTTTCGTGAGCTTCCCGTACAGGCCGTAGCAATCGAGCCGATGCGTGTCCCGCAACGCCGCTATTTTCTGCGTATGCGTCCACGCGGGAATGTAGTCCACATCCCGGCGCCCGTTCGGTGCGGTGTAGTCGGACGTCTTGAAGACCCAACGTGTGCAGATCCGCTCGCCTGCCAGGCCGGCGCTCGAGGCGGACCAGTCGTCGAAGAACCGGCGGCCGCGCCATTGCTGACGGTCGTAGCCGGGCGTCATCTCGCGAATGGACTGCACGCGTTCATCGCGTGTCCTCATGTTGGTGGTGCGGACCTGGCGATCGCCCTGCCGGCCGTGGTTCTCACTCCACACTGCCTCGCCTTGCTCGACAAACATCGCGATGTCGATGATCTGATCGAGCCGGTACCGCGGCTCGCCGAGGGGCGCCCGCTCGAATCGGTTGCCCTCCGTGTGGCCATGACGCAGCTCGTGCGCATCGGGCCGATACCACGCGCCGGCGCGCGGAAAAATCTCGCGCTCAACATACTCGTCCTCTTCCCACACCGTGATCTGGATGAAGTCGCTTTGCCGGTCGGTCGAGGTCGGGCTCCTGTCGTACATCAGATAGTGCAGCACGGGTTCCCGCTCGGCCATCCGATACCCGCTCTCCGCGAACTCGTCGCAGACGGCCGCAGCCGTGCCGAACCGATCCAGCTGCAGGTCGATCCACGCTCGATAGTCGGCCGCCACTTCCTGGTTGTGCGCGTCGAGCACGCGACTCGGTTGCGACGAAAACTCGTCGCGCGTCTTGACGTGGCGGACCGAGCGGAACTCGGTTCGCGCCGCAAACATCGCGATCAGCGCGGTGTGCTTCTTCTGTACCTCGGTGCTAGCGACCAAGGTGGCCAGCACGTCGGTCTGCAATTCGTAGTCGTGGCGCATCGTGGTGGCTCTCAGCGCGTGGGGTTGGCCAACGGCGCCGGCGACGGAGCGCGCTGCTCGAGGTGGATCACGTTCGCGCGCCCGAACTGGATGCGCTCGCCGAGGCAGTAGCCGTCGAACTCGTCGCCGACGTCGCCGGCGCGAACGAACTCCGTGACCAGCGCTTGGTAAATGTCGTCGCGCGGCTCCACGTAGCTGACGCTCGCGCGCAGGCGCGGCCCCGTTTTGGGCTGCAGCTCGACCAGGTCGCCGCGCTCGATCGTGTCGCGTTCGGCGTCGCGCAGCGTATCCCAGCCGCGCGTGAGGTGGGCCACGCGCTCCAGGTCCGTCGAGCTGCGGAACCCCCACACGCGACGCAGCAGCTGCCAGGCAGCGGCCGGCATCTTCGCATCGCCGGCCTCCCAGCGCTGCACCTGGCGCGGTTGCACGCCCAGGCGCTCGGCGACGTCAGCCTGCGTGCGACCGTTAATCACGCGCATGTGCTTGATCTCAGCCGGGGTGGGCGCGTGACGTTCGCCGGCGACTTCGAACGTCACGCCCCCGTCCCACTCCAGCGCGACCGGCTCGTAGCACGCCTCGCAGGTGGCCGCGGCGCCGTCGTAGCTGTCATCGGCGTGATGGATCTGACCGCGGTGGCCGCAAGCCCGGCAGCGATACACGTACAAGACCGACATGAAACCTCCTAGACAGAACCCGTCTTAAAGACGTTTATGTCAGCCTAGCACGTCCTAAAGACGTGTCAAGGAATTCCGATCCGGGGCCGCGACTCGTGCCAGGTAACCCGCCACACGCGGCTTAACCACGCGAGGGGTTGTCTCCTGGCCAGCGGCGAACTGGCCCCGGTCGTTCGTCCATCGGCGGCATGTCGCGCTCGGCGCGACTGAGGTTGGTCCACCGAGCATGCCCGCATGCCGCGCAGCGAATCCACGCGCGACGGGGGATGCTATTGGCCGGCCAGCGATGGGGCGGCAGATCTCGCGACGCCTCGTCGCCGGTCGCGGGCGTCGCGACGGCATGGTCGGCGTGCGCCCGGCACCGCGGGCAGTGTCGATCAACTTTCACGCGCGCCTCCGCGCAGATCGGTTCGGGCATCGGGCGGTGCGACGTTCCAGCGCTCGGGTCGCAGCAACTCGAACAGCCGGCGCGAGTCGGCGGCCACCGTCGCGGCCAGTACGGTAACGGCGCCGTCTGGCGACGCGTCGGCGAGGCTCCGCGCAAGCCGGACATAGAGCGCGTAGGCGCCGATGGCTTGCGAGCGCAGGGCTTCGCGCTGTGCCGGCATGACCCCGAGCGCGGCCGTGCGCGCCAGCTCGAGGATGGCCGTCTCGGTGTCCTGAACGAGGTCCGCGTAGGTCAGCGACGTGGCGGGCGTCACGCAGGCTCCCCGTTTAGTCGCGCGGCGGGCGAACGCCAGCGTCGTCGGGATCGCGAACCCGCTCGCGCAGGCGGGCGAGATCCTGGCGGAACGTCGCGCAGGCGGCCGGATCGAGCGCCAAGAAGGCTTCGTCGCCCATTGCTTCGAACAGGGCGATCACGCCGAGCGCCATCGGTTGGCTGGCCTCGCCCGTCGCGAGGGCGGTGCGCCCGCCGAGGATGCCCTGCAGGAGCAGGTCGGTGTTGCGCAGGAGGGTGGCGTAGCTCAGGCAGGGTTGGTCGGTCATGGTCGCCGGCGGGTCGGTTGGACGAGGCGGGGTGGCCGGCGGGCCGCGCCGGGCGAGGTGTAATCGGTACCATAGGCGTTTTTGGGCATTAAACGCAATGCCGATAATACGAGTTATTAGCATCGCGAAACCTTTGTCAATACTTAAATAAAAATGGATTTTAATAAAACTCAACTAATTCGCGATATTCCAGATACGCCAATGGCACTCTTATTTTGCTAAAAAAAACGGAGACATCAATCCGAGGGGTGTTGTCACCGGGCCTGGTGGGTGGCTGGTGATCGCTGATAGGGGTTTGACCGGGATATCCCGACGCCGTCCGTAACGTGGATGCCGAGACTTGCCTCCGTTGTTGCAGGCCAATCCGTTCACTCTGCATAAACTTCGACGCAAGACAACGTGACGCCATCGATGTTTTTGTCGGCGTCGATGTCGGTAAATGCCATCATCACGCGGTGGCACCCGATCGGAACGGTAAGCGCCTTTACAACACGCCTCCACCCAACGACGAGGCCAAGCTGCGCGCCCTCATCGCCGAACTCAAGACTCACGGTCGACTGCTGTTCGCGTCGGTCAGCCGTCCACCATCGGTGCGCTTCCTGTAGCCGTCGCCCGCGCTGAAGGCGTACTCGTGGCCTATTGTGAACACCGATATAGCATCGTATATTTAGCGCGGAAAGCGGATTTTTCATCCATGGCGGTTGCACGTTATTGAATAATCGATAACAAAGAAGACCAAAATAAACTCGACACCTAACGAGGCACACCGCGCCTCGATCGAATCCAATGATGGCGCATGAGATCCAGCACGAACCGGACAGCACGACCCGCCAATGTGACAGCGAACCGGCGCCATCGAATACATTTTTAGGGACGTCTGGTCTGCTTGCCGGCTCGCCAACCGAATCCGCCATAAACCATTCTTGTGGAGATCGTCCATGCTACTGAATCCGTCGCCCCGCATCCTGTGGTTGCTGCCCCTGTCGATCCTGTTCGGCGGCACCGCCTCGGCGCAAAGCTGCATCTCGACGCAATACGGTTCACTCGCACAAGGCAGCTACACGATCCAGAACGACGAATGGGGCCTGGCCAATGACCCCGGCGGTTGGCAGCAGGCCTGCACCGGCAGCGCCGCGAGCAACAGTTGGTCGTCCACCTGGTGGTGGGCCACCGGCAGCGGCGGGATCAAGTCCTACCCGAGCATTTACCGCGGCTGGCAGATGGGGGCCTGGTCGCCCGACACTGGCGGCTTCCCGGTCCAAGTGTCAGCCCAGGCGCCCCTACCCACCCATGTCAGCTACAGCATGAGCGGAAACAACCAGTATGACGCCGCCTACGACCTGTTCTTCTCGCCCTCGAACAACCCCGGCTCGCCCTCGGGCGAGATGATGGTCTGGCTTGCTTACTCGGGCAACCAGCCGGCCGGCAACCGGGTGGCGTCAGGCGTGACGCTAGGCGGCATAGACGGCACCTGGGACGTCTACCAGGGCAGCAACGGCTGGCCGGTATGGAGCTTCGTGCGCACCGCGCAGACCACCGACTTCAGCGGCAACCTCCAGCCCTTTGTCTATTACCTCGCCTATACCAAGGGCTGGCTTAACCCAAACTGGTACACGCTGAACACCCAGTTCGGCGTCGAGGTGATCCAGAGCAACGGCGCAAACGGCTCCGTGAACGTCAGCAGTTTCAGTGCCTCGGCACGCTAGTCGATGCACCGGCGCGCGGCCGGCAGCGTGCGCGAAGTGTCATCGGCTCGGCCAGGAAGTCGGCGCGGTGGCCGCCGACACCGGGCCGCCAGGATGACGACATCCGCACTGACTTTGGCCGCAGCGCCTGCCGTCAGCCCAAACGCCGAGATGGCCGTCCTCAAGCGTGCCGCCTGCTCATCGAGCGAGGCAGCGGCCGCGGAGGACTGCTCTACCAGCGCGGCATTCTGCTGGGTGACCTCGTCCAGTATTGTCAGGTTGTTCGGATGACGGGAGAACCGAGACAGTGGGAGCCGGTTATCGATCGATTTACGCCGCCAAGCGGGCGCAGGACAACGGAACCTTTCTCAGTCGTCACCTCTCCGCACCTGCTAATCGTCCCCCTTAATGCTCGAGCCGATAAGCTCCCGTAACCATTGATGCGAAAGGTCGCGATGTGACCGCTCGTGCCACAGCATTACCATTTCGTACCCGGGAACCTCGACCGGTGGCGCGATCGATCGCAATCTGGATTCGCCGTTGAGCAATCGCGATGGGAGCATCGCAACCAAGTCCGTACGCGACAACACGTCTTGTACGAAGGTGAAATGTGGCACTGAAAGTACAACTCGCCTCTTCAAACCAAGCTGTGCCAAAGTCATATCAGTGATGCCGACAAATCCCCCTCCATCCGGTGACACGATTACATGATCCAGTTTGCAAAACTGCGACACGGTAATTCTCCGCTTGAGACGCGGATGATCAGGCCGTCCGACCAAGACATACTTTTCCTGAAACAAGGTCTTCCGGCGTAACCCCTCAGGCGCTTCGTCCGCAGTATGGAATGCCAGGTCAACTTCACCTATTTCGCACTGTCTGGCGATGAGACGCGACGCTATCTGCGTAACGCTAATGCGGGTATTCGGCGCAAATTTACGCAGCCTTGGAAGCATGGGTAGGAGTACTGTAGTTTCACTATAATCCGTCGCTGCAATCTTCCAAGTTAGGGCTGCGGTGTACGGGTCAAACGGCTGTAACGGTGACATGACTTCGTTCAAGGCCGCCAAGGCCATGGAAAGCGACTCCCGCAGCGAGTCGGCCCTCGCCGTTGGTCGCATACCGCGGGGTCCGGGCAAAAGCAGAGGATCCTTGAAGACTCTTCTAAGCTTCGATAGGTGGACGCTGACAGACGGCTGAGACAGATTGAGACGCTCGGCCGCCCGGCTCACGTTGTGCTCCTCAAGCAATACATTGAGCGTGCGCAAAAGGTTCAGGTCGAGGCTACGCAAATTATCCATGGCAATACCAGGTATCTATGAAATTCATTTCCAATATACCTGATCACCATTTACGCTGCGTGCGTCACCATCAACGAGATGAACGGTGAAAATCCTCAGGGCCGTCTAGCTCTGAGGAGAACGGTCGAAAGCCGCCTCCTCCCTTCATTATTCAGGATCACCACATGAGCAACGTTCTTATCGTCCACGCCCATCCAGAGGCCCAGTCACTGACCGGCTCTTTGAAGAACCTCGCGGTCGAGACGCTGACCGCGCAGGGCCATCAGGTTCAAGTATCCGACCTCTACGCCATGCACTGGAAGGCCGTCGCCGATGCAGCCGACTTTCCGCAGCGTAAGAACGCCGATCGGCTACGCTATGCATCGGAATCGGGCAACGCCTTCGCCACGGGCACCCAACCCGCCGATATCGTGGCCGAGCAGCAAAAGCTGCTGTGGGCCGATGCGGTCATCCTCACCTTCCCGTTGTGGTGGTTCAGCGCACCGGCGATCCTGAAGGGTTGGGTCGAGCGCGTCTACGCGCATGGTTTCGCTTACGGTGTCGGCCTGCATGGTGGTGAACGCTGGGGCGATCGGTATGGTGAAGGAACGCTAGCCGGTCGCCGGGCAATGGTTGTCGTCAGCATCGGCGGCCGCGAGCCGCACTATAGCGAGCGCGGCGTCAATGGGCGACTCGACGAAATCTTGTGGCCCATCCAGCATGGACAACTCTTCTACCCAGGCATGGATGTTATGCCGCCCTTCCCCATCTTCCAGAGCGACCGCCTGTCTGAAGAGCGCTGGGTAGAAGTCGCGGCTGCCTTCAAGGTCCGGATGGAGAATCTCTTCACCGACACGCCAGTCCCGTATCGCACTCAGAATGGCGGACACTATGATGGACAGCAGGTGCTCAAGCCCGGTCTCGGTTCCGGAGAAACCGGCCTCCGCATCCACCTGGCGCAACATGGCGATCCTGTCGAGAAGCTGGGCTCAGCCGAATCACAGTCCGCGGCACTTGCCCGCTCCTGATCAGGATTGCCAAATTATGCGCGCGTTCCGCTCCAATGGTCAGGTCGGCCTCGAAGCCCTCACGATGGTCGACTTGCCCGATCCGGGTATACCGGGCCCGGGAGAAATCCGGGTCCACCTGCATGCGACCTCGCTCAATTATCACGATCTGGGCGTCGTGATGGGGCGCCTTCCAGCCGCTCCGGGACGCATCCCCATGGCGGACGGAGCAGGCGTGGTCGAGGCGGTCGGGCCGGACGTAGAGGCTTTCTCGGTCGGCGACCATGTCGTGTCGACCTTCTTTCCGACGTGGCTTGATGGCGAGCCGCAGATCGCCGATTTCGCGACGACCCCGGGCGACGGTGTCGACGGTTACGCACGCGAAGTGGTTGTGGCGCCAGTACACGCCTTCACACACGCACCGAAGGGTTACACCCATGCCGAAGCAGCAACGCTGACGACGGCAGGGCTAACGGCTTGGCGCGCTCTCGTCGTCGATGGTGGATTGAAGGCCGGTGCAACTGTGCTGGTGCTGGGCACGGGCGGGGTGTCGATCTTCGCGCTTCAATTCGCCAAAGCGATGGGGGCGTCGGTGATCGTGACATCTTCATCCGACGACAAGCTGGAACGTGCCCGCGCGCTCGGCGCCGATCACACCGTCAATTATCGCGAGATCCCAGAATGGGGCAGGCATGTCCGCGATATTACCGGCGGACGCGGCGTCGACCATGTCGTCGAGGTCGGGGGACCCGGCACACTGGCCCAGTCAATCCAGGCTGGGCGGGTCGGCGGGCATCTGGCGCTGATCGGCGTTCTCACTGGACGCGGCGGCGATGTGCCCACGGGTTTGCTGATGGCGCGCCAACAGCGACTCCAGGGCGTCGTGGTCGGTAACCGCCAGCATCAACTCGAAATGGTACGGGCGCTCGTCATCGTCGGCGTCAGGCCCATCATCGACCACGCCTTCACGTTCCCCAAACTGGCCGACGCCTTCCGTCTGCAGCAAACAGCCAGCCACTTCGGCAAGATCGTCGTGGAATATTGAAAGGGACGATGGGGCGCCTCCATCAACTCTACCTCGGCGGAGCCGTCTTGTTACGGGTTTATCCTGTCGAGACGGCGTAGTGTTTGAGGTCTTCGTGAGGAGCCGACGTCCCCCCGCCCTTGAGTAGCACGACGCTTTAGAGTCCAATCACGTAGTCAGGAGATTGGGCATGAAGAAGCGATTCACCGAAGAGCAGATCATTGGTTTCCTGCGCGAGGCGGAGGCCGGCTTGCCGATCAAGGAGCTTTATCGGCAGCATGGCTTTTCCGAAGCAAGCTACTACCTGTGGCGCAGCAAGTTCGGCGGCATGAGCGTGTCCGACGCGAAGCGCCTGAAAGAACTGGCGGCCGAAAACAACCGGCTGAAGAAGTTGCTCGCGGAATCGATGCTGGAGAACGAAGTCACTCGCGAGGCGCGACGAAAAAAGGGCGCTGTCACGTTAGCGGAGTATGTTCACAACGGGCGCAAGCTCGACCCGCATGTTTCATGCGGCAGACGGATTCTGGGTGACCTCGGTCAATTCACGCCACGTCGAGAAGCGTACGGCAAGGTGTTTGCGATAAAGCGAAGCACGCAGCCGATGCCGCTTCAGGGCGAAGTGCCGACGGATCAGCCCGAAGCGCTCGAGGAAAGCCTGAGTGCGTGTCGGGTCGCGAAATCCCCGCATGCGTCGCTCGCGTTCGCGGCTCGGCTGATGACTGTTCTCGGCGCGGTTGTTCACGCGGGCAGCGGCCTTCACGAACACGTGCTTGACGTGGGCGAGTTCGGGAATATCGGCCATGGCCGCCGGGTAACTGCGCAATTGGCCGGTGACGATCTTTCGCGGTACCGGGCAGGTACGCAGCACTCGCTGGAAGAACCGTTTGGCCGCAGCCTTGTCGCGCCGCTTCTGTAACAGCACATCAAGTTCGACACCGTGCTCGTCGACGGCGCGCCACAGCAGATAAGCTTCGCCGCGCAGGGTCACCGCCATTTCGTCGAGATGCCAGGTGCTGCACGGCTTGCGCCGGGCAACCTTGACGCGACAGGCGAAGGCCGGACCGAACTTGTCGCACCAGCGGCGGATCGTTTCATGGCTGACGATCACGCCGCGCTCGAATAGCAGCTCTTCAATGTCGCGTAGGCTCAGCTGGAAGCGGAAATACCAGCGCACCGCCTGGCTGATGATCGCTGCGGGGAATCGATGGCCGTGGTAGAGCGCTTTCGGTTTCATCGCCCCATCTTACGCGACCACAGCCGTCAACGTGACAGCGCCATTCGCGTCCGTGCACGGCCAAGTTTCCAATCTGTTCGTGGGCTGCCGCTATCATCGGGATGCGAAACGCAGGCGCGTAGCCCGAGCCCAAGCGAAGGCGGCTTGGGAACGAGCGTCGTGCGCCCGCTTGGCCACGTAAGCGAATCGCTGGCGGGCTCACCTTGCCCTTCCTCGTACGGCTACCGAACACCCTGATAGTACCGGTGACCGAATTGCAGGCATGCCGTTCTCGCTGCGGTTTGCTTCGGTCCGTCCCCGGGGCCGAGATGATCGTCGCGATGGTTTCTAGGCCGCCGTCACGCGGAAGAACGAAATCGCCTCCGCCAGTTGGCGCCCCTGGCCTTCCAGCGATGCCGACGCGGCCGCCGCTTCCTCCACGAGCGCGGCGTTCTGCTGGGTCACCTCGTCCATCTGCACGATGGCCCTGTTCACTTCCTCGATGCCGCCGCTCTGTTCGCCCGAGGCCGTCGCAATTTCTCCCATGATGCCGGTCACGCGTGCCACCGCCCGCGTGACCTCGGAGATAGTGGTACCCGCCTCCTCGGCCAGTCGCGCGCCCGCCTGAATCTTCTGTACCGATTCGGTGATCAGATCCTTGATGTCTTTCGCCGCACTGGACGAGCGCTGCGCCAGACTGCGCACTTCACTCGCGACCACGGCGAAGCCGCGCCCTTGCTCACCGGCGCGTGCCGCCTCGACTGCAGCGTTCAACGCCAGGATATTGGTCTGGAACGCGATGCCCTCGATGATGCCGGTAATGTCGGCGACCTTCGCCGAGCTCTGATTGATGTCGCTCATCGTCTCCACGACCTGCCCCACGACCGCGCTGCCCTTTTGCGCGATCTCCGATGCCGAGTTCGCAAGCACGCACGCCTGCTGCGCGTTCTGCGCGTTCTGCTTCACCGTGGAGGTCAATTCGTCCATGCTCGAGGCGGTCTGCTGGAGCGCCGATGCCTGCTGCTCGGTACGCGACGACAGATCCTGGTTGCCGGCCGCAATCTGGCTCGTACCGGTGGCGATGTTGTCCACCGATGCCCTCACGCGCTCGATCAATTGCACGAGGCTCGCTTGCATCGTGCCCATCGAGGCCAGCACACTGCCACTCGCGGCCAGTTCCACGCCACGCACCGGACCGATATCGCCGCTCGCCACCCGCGTGGACGCTTCCTTCAGCGCGGCCGGCTCCGCACCGAGCGAGCGGACCAGCCCGCGAGTGATCAGCACGCCGGCCAGTAAGGCCATCGCGATTGCCAACACGCTAAGCCCGACCAGCAAATTGCGCTGGCTGACGAATCTTTCTCGCGACTGCCGGATCATTTCTGCGGAACGCTGGTTACTGTAATCCACGTAATCGTTGACGGCCTTGATCAGGGCGGTGAGCAACGGCCTGCATTTGACGTCGATCTCCGCGATCGCGGCATCGCGCTGATTGGCGAGAGCGAGCCGGTCGATGTCGAGGGCGACCGGACGATACTGCGTCTCGACGCGCGAAATCTCGGCCGCCAGGCTGCGGCCTTGATCGGTCACGTCGCTTGCGCCGGCCACCATTGCATTGAACCGCTCGAGATTGGCTTCTACGCGCCGTTCGGCGTCCTCCACGGCGGCTTTCTCGATCGCGACGTCGGCGGGGGTGGTGACCAGCACCAGATTGCGCACTGCCATGGCACGATCGTCGACGGCGGCCCGGATCGCCTGCGCCAGCTGCGCGCGAGCGGCCACGCCGGCGACGAAGCCTGAGAAGCGCTCGTCGGCCTGGTTCAAGGCGTGCAGCGCAAAGGCGGATACGACCAGCACCAACCCGGCGAGCAGGCCGAAAGTGCCAAGCAGCTTCGACCGTATGGTCAGATGTTCGAAATTCATGCCCTTCCCCGTCTATGGATGGCGATCTGGTGCTGCGTGCATGTATCACGCGCCGACTGCCCATCCGTTGTCATGCGGCCGTTCCCAACCGTTCGCTTCGATGCATCCATTCCAATGGATAACTAAATAATTCATACGAAACTGATGTCGTGCCGGCCTGTTTATCTCGCCACATCGGCAATCAGCTCGTTGGCCACCGCGTAGCGCGTGAGATCTGCGTTGGATTTGAAATCGAGCTTTTCCAGCAATCTCGCGCGGTAGCTGCTGACCGTTTTCACGGACAGACACAGCTCGCTGGCGATGTCCTTCACCCTTTGCCCGTCGGCAAGACGAACCAGCATCTGCAATTCACGATTCGACAGGTCTTCGTGCCTCTGACGCCGCCCCAACAGCAGACGATCCGACAGGCCTGCCGCCACGTCCGCGCCGAGGAACCGTTGCCCGCGACAGGTCGCATCGATCGCGACCAGCATGTCGGCAATATTGGCCGAGAGCCGGACATAGCTAGTAGCGCCGGCCCGCAGCACCCGAATAGCGTTGTCGTCGTCGGCACCCGACGCGAGTACGAGCAGCGGCACGTCCGGCGCATGGCACTTGATTTCCCTCACGCGCCCCGGTGCGCATTGGAGCCGCCCGCTGACGACCAGCACGACGAGCCGAGCTGCGCCGACATTCCGGATACCTTCGCCCGGCTCGATCTCCCCGGTTCTCGCTCCGTTCTTGCTTCGCGCCAGCAACGCGCAGACACCGATCCGAAGAATTGGATCGCCGTCGACGACGATAAAATCGTATGAATTCACGGGTATCCATCCATAAACCGCGAGGTCCGCGCCCGGACGCCGGGCGCCCTCACGCGTTGCGCGCATGATGCAGCTGGCCGCCGTCCGAACAGGTCCGGCGTGCCGAAGTGATGGCGTCCCGCCGTTGGAGGAAGATTACGGCATTGGCATTCCGGCAAGTATCAAATTTTGCAATTTTTTTTGAGAAACACCCTTTTAGTAGGGGAAAACACTGAGCATTTCATGGGGAATATGCGAAAAAATACCAATTAAGTATCAATTTAATCTTTTCCTGATATTCTTTGATCGACCTTTTCGTATGACCCGGGCGGGTTGCCCGGCGCGAGGCCGGGCTTTCCGGCCTTGCCATCGAGACAGGCGGTGTGGGCTCGCGGGTGGCGTGCGCAAATCGTGACCGGACGGGAGACGTTGTCGCCGCACGATGGTGATGCGCAGGCCCGCCCGCCTCGCAAGGCTTACGTTGGGGTAGCACGATGACGCAGATGCAAAGCAGCGATACCTCTCATGGCGATGGTCTAGCCATCTTCGCCAAGCAGTCGATCATCCACCGTGACGGGAAACTGTACGGGCACGAGCTGCTATTCCGTGATCAGACGGGCGTCGTGACCGCCATCACTGACGACGTGAGAGCGACCACATGCGTGCTTGAAGCGGCGGTCGGCCATGTCGGCCTCGATCAAGTATCGCCGGTCGGCGTGTTTTTCCTGAATTGCTCCGACGGTTTCCTGATGTCGCCGACGATCCATGTGTTGCCGGCACATCGCTTCGTGCTGGAGGTACTCGAAACTAGCACGGTGGACCTACGGCTGCTGCGACGTTGCGAGCAGTTGAAGGCCATGGGTTTTCGCATCGCGCTTGACGATGTCCGCGTGGTTTCGCCGAAGATAATGGACGCGTTGCCGCTGATAGACATCGTGAAGGTGGACTGGCCGTTCATTGAAGAGCGCGAGCGCGATCTGCTGGTCGATATCCTGGTGAGCGCCGGCAAGATCGCGCTCGCCGAGAAAATCGAAACCGATGCCGATCGTGACCGCGCGCTGCAGGCCGGCTGCGATTTGATGCAGGGGTTCTTTTTCAGCAAGCCTCGCATCGTCGCGAGCAAGAAGCTACCGCCCGATTTCAAGGTCATCGCGCAGGTGTTGCAGGCAATCCTCGACGAGGAAAACCTCGCGGACCTGTCGATCAAGATCGAGCGGTGTCCGAAGCTTTGCATTCAGCTGCTTCATCTTGCGAACAACTGCGCCGCGACCAAGCAATCTCGGGCGAGGATATCCTCGGTCTCGCAGGCCGCTTCGCTGGCCGGCACTAACATGCTTTTGACCTGGTGCGCACTGCAGATCTACCAAGGCGGAGCGGATGTGCTGACCGATCCGCTCGCGGATCTTGCACGGCTACGCGCCGAGCAGATGAGCGACATGCAAACGGCCGGGGGAGGCACGGCATGCGCAGTCACCAAGGCTCGCCTGGTCGGGCTGCTGTCCCTGCTGCATATCAGCCAGGGCGTGTCGGCTCTGGAGCTTTGGCGGCCGATCGCGCTCGACGCGGAGATCAAGCGTGCGCTGATCCTGCAGGAAGGGCCGCTCGGCGCCGCACTGGCTAAGGTAATCGAGCTTGAACGCGCTTTTTAGAAGCGACGATCCCAGGGCCATGCGAAGGGGACGTTTTATGACGGGTTGCAAAAAAAACCATGTTGCAAGGATTCGATACGTCTGGATAGTATTCCAGCCCGATATCCCATTGTTGAGACTGAGTTCATGAGCATTTCCGAGGAGGATCGTGTACTGACATCGCGGGACGTTGCCCATCGGCTCGGCGTGTCTATCAAGACAGCGCAAGGCTGGATTGAAACCAACGTGCCGCAGTCCTGGAAAACTCCCGGGGGGCATCGCCGTGCCCACGAGCGTGACGTGCTTGCCGCGCAGATGCGCATGGCCTCGTCGCAGGACTACGACCTCGCTCCGGTGCCCGTTGCCTTCCTGACCAGCGAGCCGATCTGGTGTCGCTTTCGCGAACGCCTGGCCGACGTGGATGCCAGGATTGAGCACGTTGCCGACGCCCTGACGGCCTTGTCCACCTTCGGCCGGGTCCAGCCCGCCGTGGTGGTGGTTGATATCTCGGCGACCGACTGGGACCGGGGCCTCGTGGTTAATCACCTTCTGTCCGACTCGCACCTCGCCCACGTGGTCGTGATTGCGCTGTGCGACGAGCGCGGCCGCGCGCATCTTGCGGCGGTCGCCTCGGCGCGTCTCATCGTGCTTGCCCGCGACGCCGAGGCGGCCGCCGTCGAGGCCGTCCGCGCAGCGCTGGCGCCTTTCCTTGATGGTGCTTCCGGCGATGCGGAAGCACCCCAGGCCTTACCCTATCCCGTTGCACGCAATGAGGCCAAACGCTTGCTTGCCTTGCAGCGCTCCGGCTTGGTGGATAGCCCCTATGAAGACATCTTCGACGATACGGCCAGATTGGCGGCCCGCATGTTTTCGGCGCCGATTGCGCTGATCAGCCTCGTGACCGCCGACCGGCAGTGGTTCAAAGCCCACCATGGGCTGGCTGCGAGGGAGACGCCGCGGATCTGGGCGTTCTGCAATTACACCATCTTGGGCGATCCGTTCGTGGTGGAAGATGCCTTGCAGGATTCACGCTTCAAAGACAATGTCCTGGTCACCCGCGCGCCGCAGATACGGTTTTATGCGGGCGCGCCCTTGCGCGATAGCAACGGCTATGCGCTCGGATCGCTCTGCGTCATCGATCAGGTTCCTCGTAAGGCCAGTGACACGGAGATGGATGAGCTCCGGCTACTGGCGGATCTGATCTCGTCTCGTATCTGCCTGGCACAGAAACTCCGGGAACAACTACAGCGCCATACTTCCGCGTAGGGCGGGTTCGGCGGCAAGCACAACGGCACCGGCGGTGCGGACCACACGCTTCGCCCTGAAGCGGCATCTGCTGCGGGCGCTGTCACGTTGACGGCTGTGGTGTTGATGTCCGCACAGAACTGACCCACTAGAGCTGAAAATTTTCATCGAATTTTGACCCACGTGATTGAATGCCCTGCTCATTCTTTGAGCAGGGGATACAAAGGTGATCACGGTGGGCATATTGGCCAAGATCAGGCGGATGTATTTCCGCGAGAAGGTCCCGCTGCGCGAGATTGCGCGGCGTACGGGCCTGTCCCGAAACACGGTGCGCCGCTGGCTGCGGCAGACTGATGCCGTCGAGCCGAAGTATCCGAAGCGCGTCAGCCCGAGCGTCATCGACGACTGGGCCGCACAGCTGACAGGTTGGCTGCGTGCCGACAGTCATCGCCCGAAGCGTGACCGGCGCACCGCCCGGTTCATGTTCGAGGCGATCCGCGCCGAGGGTTACGCCGGCAGCTACGGCCGCGTGAGCGCGTTCGTGAGGCGTTGGCACGAGGAGCAGGCTGAGGCGCCTCGCAGGAAGGCCTTCGTGCCGCTCGCCTTCGAACCCGGCGAAGCCTTCCAGTTTGACCGGAGCTGCGAATACGCGTTTGTTGGCGGGCTACGGCGACGCCTGGAGGTCGCCCACGTCAAACTTAACTCCAGCCGCGCGTTCTGGCTCGTCGCCTATCACACCCAGAGTCACGAGATGCTGTTCGACGCACACGCCCGCGCATTCGCCGCGTTCGGCGGCGTGCCCCGGAGCGGCATCTACGACAACATGAAGACCGCCGTGGACAAGGTCGGCCGCGGCAAGGAGCGCGCGGTCAACGCGCGCTTCGAAGCAGTGTGCAGTCACTACCTGTTCGAGCCAGAGTTCTGCAACCGGGCCGCCGGCTGGGAGAAAGGCATCGTCGAGAAGAACGTTCAGGACCGGCGACGTCAGATCTGGCACGAAGCAGCGCTACGGCGCTGGGAAACGCTGGAGATCCTAAACGAATGGGTCGCTGGTCAGTGTCGTGAGGCCTGGCAGATGCGGCACCCGCAGTGGCCCGAGCTGACAGTCAAGGACGTGCTGCAGGACGAGCGCACCAGGCTGATGCCCAATCCACGGCCGTTCGACGGCTACATCGAGCAGACCCTGCGAGTCTCGTCGACCAGCCTGATTCACTTCCAACGCAACCGCTACAGCGTGCCCACCGAGTACACGAACCAGTTGGTGAGCGTGCGCTGCTATCCGGCATATCTCAGCGTCGTCGCCAACGCCCAGGAGATCGCACGCCACGAACGCAGCTTCGAGCGGCACATGACCTTCTACGATTGGCGCCACTACGTCACGCTGGTCGAGCGCCAACCCGCACTGCGCAACGGCGCACCGTTCATCACGATGCCGCAGCCGCTGCAACTGCTGCAGCGGCATCTGCTGAAACACCCGGGCGGCGATCGCGTCATGACGCAGGTGCTCGCTGCGGTGCGCGAACACGGGCTCGATGCGGTGCTGCTCGCCGTACAGGCTGCGCTGGATTCAGGACGCCCCAGCGCAGAGCACGTCCTGAACGTGCTGAGCCGGCTGAAGGCGCCTGTCACGAATGGCAGCCTCGCCACGACGAAACTCCAGCTCACGGAAGAGCCCGCGGCCGACGTGAGCCGTTACGAGACGCTGCGCGTCAACCCACCGGAGGACCGTCATGTCTAACGACATCGCCGCCCAACTCAAGGGGCTCAAACTGCATGGCATGGCGAGCACGTGGCCGGAGCTGCTCGCACAGTCGCGTCACACTGACTTCGAGCCGGAGCGCTTCATGAAGCAGCTGCTGATGGCTGAAACCGCCGAACGGCAGGTGCGCTCGATCGCCTACCAGATGACCGCCGCTCGCTTCCCGGCACACCGCGACCTGAAGGGCTTCGACTTCGCGCAGGCACACGTCGACGAAGCGCTGGTGCGCGAACTGAGCGAGCTGTCGTTCCTCGCAAGCGCGCACAACGTCGTGTTCATCGGTGGTCCGGGCACCGGCAAGACGCACCTCGCCTCAGCGATCGGAATCGAAGCCGTACAGCGCCACGGCAAGCGCGTGCGCTACTTCTCGACTGTCGAGCTGACCAACGCCCTGGAGCAGGAGAAGTCCATCGGCAAACAAGGCCAGATCGCCCACAAGCTGATGTACGTCGACCTGGTGATCCTCGACGAACTGGGCTATCTGCCGTTCAGCCAGACCGGCGGTGCATTGCTGTTCCATCTGCTCTCAAAGCTATACGAGCACACGAGCGTCGCGATCACGACCAATCTCAGCTTCGGCGAGTGGGCGAGCGTGTTCGGGGACGCAAAGATGACGACGGCGCTGCTGGACCGCGTCACCCATCACTGCCACATCGTCGAAACGGGCAATGAATCGTGGCGCTTCAGGACCAGTTCTGCCAAGGCAAAGACAACAAGAAAAAGAGCGGCAAAACCAGCGGGTAACGAAGAGTTATCCACACCGGAATAGATGTACTACGCTGTCTCGGGGTGGGTCAGATTTAGATGAAATCGGTGGGTTAAGACTCGGTGGAAATCAACACGTCGACCGCAGTGTCCGTCTCGAATGATGCGCCCGGCAACGACTTCGATCTTGGTGGTTTCCTCGAACGCATTGCCTGTCACGACCGTCCTGTCTATCGCCAACCCCAATCGGTCGGCTCTGCGAGAGGTATGGGTGGCCGCAAGCCACCCTGCTTCGACCTCCCGGTCTTCGATATCCTGACCCACACCAATCGTCTGCCGCCGAACGCACATGTGCGACAGCTTGGGTATGCCACACAACTCGCCAATGTGCTTTGCAGCTGAACGATAGGGCATCTGGGCGCCATCACGCGCGCACAGGTACGAGACCTCAGGCGTAACCCGCGCCGGCAAAGATTTTGCGATCGGGCGGACCGACTCGCGGAATGGCGCGATATCGCCGTTTTCGTCCAGAGGCTCTGGCAAGCACATGCAAGCGACTACGCGCGGAACTCGTACGTGGACCACGCCCAATGCTGTAGCAAACATGCGGGAACGCCAGTCCTTGATTCGGCGAAAACGTCCGCAGTGAGGGCACCTGCGTTTGGCTGCGTCATACGCGAGAACCTGCTGTTGAGTCACCGCCTGCTGCAGCACACCCAGCAATGCGCGGGCCTCTGCAAGCGAGATACCAAAGTCGGAGACTGTCGCGCGGGACGCGTCAGGCCGCCTCAACCTGCCGAGGCTAACGACCTGGCATTCGCCGCCGCCATCAACTCTGCGTAGCTCAACCTCCCATTGAATAGGCGACATTCTTGCCCCCAATTTGTTGCTTCGACGAGGCCAGCGTATCAGACTGCAGAGCACTCCCCCAGTGTTGTTCCACTCCCAGAATTAACGGACTTCAACAGACGGCGCATCGTGCGCTCGTACGGCGGCGCCGCCCCCTTGCCCATGCATCGGGCATGCCCGGACGATGACAGCGAAAAGTGACTACCGGGATCGACCCGGCTCCATCGCTAGGGACTCGCGCCGGCAGACGCGGCCCGGCCCGGGGGACAACATCGACGCGCACGAGGCACGCAGCGTGCTCGATAGGTCGGTCGGCTATGGCACTTCCGCGCCGTATCGCTCCCAACCACGGGAGGCCCATGCCTCGGCGCACCGGGCGGCCTGCATTGGTGCATGCGGTGGCGAAGCCGGACATTTCGACAATCTTTGCAAAAACTACGTGCAACCCGTCATTAAGGAGCGCTCATGTTTTCCCATAATTCAAGACTGCAATACACCGTGCGCGTGGCGACGCCGAACCCCGGCCTCGCCAACCTTTTGCTCGAGCAGTTCGGCGGACCGCAGGGCGAGCTTGCCGCGGCGATGCGTTACTTCACGCAGGCAATCACCGAGGAGGATCCGGGCCGCAAGGACATGCTGCTCGACATCGCCACCGAGGAACTGAGCCACTTGGAGGTGATTGGTTCGCTGGTCGCGATGCTTAACCGAGGCGCCAAGGGCGAACTGGCCGAAGCGGTCGACGGCCAGGCCGAGCTGTACCGCAAGCTGCAGAGTGCGGGCAACGACAGCCATGTCACGCAGGTGCTGTACGGCGCCGGCACGCCGCTGATCAATTCGGGCGCGGTGCCATGGAGCGCCGCCTACATCGACACGATTGGCGAACCGACCGCCGACTTGCGCTCGAACATCGCCGCGGAAGCGCGCGCGAAGATCATCTACGAGCGTCTGATCAACGTCTGCGACGATCCCGGGGTGCGCGACGCGCTCGGCTTCCTGATGACGCGCGAGGTCTCGCATCAGATCTCGTTCGAGAAGGCGCTGTACGCGATTACGGCGAACTTCCCGCCGGGCAAGCTGCCGCCTGTGCCGCCGTTCGACCGGGTGTACTTCGACATGTCGCCCGACTCAGAGCCGATCCCGGGGCCGTGGAACCACGGCGACGGCTTGCAGGTGCGCACCGGCGAGGCGGCCGTGGACGGCGGCGACGGCATGGCCGACGTGACGCTCGACGACGAGCAGGCGGCCGCCGTCGAGGCGATGGCCAAGCGGCTCGAATCAGACCCGGCCGTTGACCCGACCACCGGCACGGATCTCGGTCGCGGTGCGCCAGTGCCGCGCGACGATGTGCTATGAGACAGGCCGCGCGCCGCAAGTAGCTGCCGGCGAGTCCTCAGGGCGGCCCGCCGGCAGCCGATGCCAGTCGGCGGGCAGGGACACGTAGCCTGCCGGACCCTCCTCCCCGGCTTTTGGCACGACTGCGCGCAGCGCGTGGCGCGGGCGCGGCCCGGTCGGCCTCGGGGCAGTAACGCGAGAAGGGAGCGGACGAGTTCGGGATCTCGGCACCCGAGCCACCCGTCGTACTACTCCGGAAGGACGATCACGACACCGCACTTCCGCTGGAGCGCCCCTCAAGGGCTACCAGCACTTCGACCCTCGTGACGACGGCTGGACCAAAATAGGTCGAAGGCGCCGCCTAGCGGTTTAGGGACGCGCGGTGCCGTCCGTCCGCTCGCGTGACCTCGTGAACGATCGCGCCGCAAGCACGACACCGCCGGAATGTCTCGGGAGGAGCCGGTTGCCGGGCGCGGCACTGGTTATGCAGACGCGCCCCGCCGGCCGATGCGCGGCACGGTCATTGCGGCTGATGGATATTAGCCGGCCTCCGATGCCGGTAATCTCGTTCCTCTAGGAGTCTGTTCATGGCCGATGCGCCCGATCAAACCACGATGCGTGATCCGCTCACGCAATACCCGCGTCCCGACTTCGAGAAGCAGCCGCAGCCCGCGCCGGGCCTCGCCCGCGAGATGCACCCGAAGCCCGACCACGGCGAAACCAGCTATCGCGGCATGGGTCGCCTGAAGGGCCGCCGCGCGCTGATTACCGGCGCCGATAGCGGCATCGGCCGCGCCGTCGCGATCGCCTTCGCGCGCGAAGGCGCCAACCTCGCCCTGAACTATTTACACAGCGAGGAAGCCGATGCCCGCGAGGTCGTGAAGCTCGTCGAGGACGCCGGCCGTCAGGCGCTCGCGCTGCCCGGCGACATCGCCGACGAGGCCTTCTGCCGGCAACTCGTGACCGACGCGGTCAACGGCCTCGGCGGCCTCGACATCCTCGTCAACGTGGCCGGCAAGCAGGTCTACGTCGAGCAGATCGCCGATCTCTCCACCGAGCAGCTGGAGGCGACGTTCCGCACCAACGTGTTCGCGATGTTCTGGCTCTGCAAGGCGGCGCTGCCGCACCTGCCGCCCGGCGCGAGCATCATCAACACCACCTCGATCCAGAGCTACCAGCCCAGCCCCGGCCTGCTCGACTATGCCTCCACCAAGGCCGCCATCACCGCGTTCACGCATGCGTTCGCCAAGCAGGTGGTCGGGCGCGGCGTGCGCGTGAACGCCGTGGCGCCGGGGCCGATCTGGACGCCGCTGCAGCCGAGCGGCGGCCAGCCTCAGGAAAAGGTCCAGGTGTTCGGCTCCGAGGCGCCGATGAAGCGCCCCGGCCAGCCGGCCGAACTCGCCCCCGTCTACGTGCTGCTCGCCTCGCAGGAGTCGAGCTACGTGACGGGCGAGATCTACGGCGTGACGGGCGGCCATCACCTACCATGAGCCGAATCCCGATGGCAGGCCGCCTGCTCGTCGTCTCCCCGCATCTCGACGACGCGGTGCTCAGTTGCGGCCACGTCCTGGCGCGGCATCCCGGGGCTGTCGTCTGCACGGTACTGAGCGCGCCGCCGGAACGGAACATGTCGACGGCATGGGACCGGGCGTCGGGATTCGCCGACGCGTTCGAGGCGATGCGCGCGCGCAGGGAAGAGGACCGGCAGGCGCTCGCGCTGCTGGGCGCGTCGGCCGTGCATCTGCCGTTTTGCGACGCCCAGTACGAGTCGCCGCCGGCGCCCGACCGGCTGCAGACGGTGCTGCGCCACGCTCTCGCCACCGTCCGCCCTGACTCGCTGCTGACGCCGCTCGGACTGTTCCATTCGGATCACACGCTGGTGGCTGACGCGGTGCTCGCCTGCCTCGCCGCGCTGCGACAGGCAGCACCCGGCGAGACGCCGCCGGCCTCGCCGGCCATTTACGCCTACGAGGACGTGCCGTACCGGATGATGGACGGCCGCGTCGAGGCGCGCCAGCGCCTGCTTGCGGCGAACGGCTGGTCGATGGAGCGGGTCGAGCTCGCGAGCGCCAGCGACGACACCCGGCTCGGCAGACTGAAACCGGCCGCCATCGCGGCCTATCGCAGCCAGTTACGCGCGTTCGGCCCCGACGGACAGGCCAACCTGCATATCGCGGAGCGCCATTGGCACGTGCGCGGGACGGCCGGCGCCGCCACGAACGGCGATTTAGGTGCCTCGCGCCGCGAATCGGAAGCCCGCGCGCCATCCTCATTACGCTAGGGAAGATCGAACGGATGGAACACGCATCGATTTCGCAGCGCATCTCCGTGGTGGTGTTGACTTGGAACCGCGTCGACGAACTGGCGGCCACGCTCGGCCATCTGCTCGCGCTGCCCGAGAGCCCGCCGCTCTTCGTGGCGGACAACGGCTCCGATGACAATACGGTCGCGCTCGTGAAGGCGCGTTTTCCGACCGTATGCGTGGTGGAATGCGGCGAGAACCGCGGCGCCGCCGGACGCAATCTCGCGGCGGCCTGCGTGGCGACCGACTATGTCGCGTTCTGCGACGACGACACCTGGTGGGAGCCGGGCGCGCTCGCGCGCGCGGTGCAGGTACTCGACGCCTGGCCGAACGTCGGCGTGTTGAGCGCGCGCGTGGTGGTAGGCGAGGACGCCGCCACCGATCCAACCTGCGCGGCGATGAGCCTGAGCCCGCTCGGCAGCGAAGGCCTGCCCGGCCCGGCGCTGGTGGGCTACATGGCCGGCGCCTGCGTGTTCCGCACCGCGCTGTTCCGCGACGTCGGCGGCTACGAGCCGAGGCTGTTCATCGGCGGCGAAGAGGAACTGGTCGCGCTCGACGTGCTCGCCCTCGGCCACTCGATCGTCTACTGCGACCAGCTGACGGTGCATCATCATCCGTCGGTGCAGCGCGACAGCGGCCTGCGCCGGCGGATGCTGGCGCGCAACGCCGCCTGGGTCGGCTGGCTGCGCCTGCCCTGGCCCGAAGCGGGGCGCGCCACGCTGCGCGCACTCGGCACGTTCGCGCGGGAGGGCCACCTGCTGCGCGACGGGCTCGCGCTGCTGCGCGGGCTCGCGTGGATCCTGCCGCGCCGCAGGGTGGTGCCGCCGAACCTGACGGCCATGCGCCGGCGCGTGGCGCTCGCCGGGCGACGCCCCCAGGCGCCCGCGCCCGCCACGGCGGTGGCCATGGCGAAGGCCGCGGTCGAGGCCGAAGCCGCTGCGCGGCATCCGGCCGGCAAGGTGGACGTCAGTTCCTGAGACGATCATCGCCGGCGCCTGTGAGCTTGGCCCGGCAAGCGGGCTGGCTCCGGAGCGCCCCGACGACGACGTCGGGCCGCTGATGTGGGCCGGGTTTGCAGGCGGCATGCGCGGGTGGCCGGTGCAGGCTTGGTTCGCCGACGGCGACCGTTCGGCCCGACGCGGCGTCCCGCCGCCGGCCGCGCACGCCGGCCGGCACGCCTCTCATGAAGCCCGCGCATCCCGGCCACGGGCGGGCGCGCATCAGCCGCCCGCAGCCGCCTCGCCACCTTGCGCGAGCGCCCCGATTTCCGTGATCAGGCGCCCCGGCTCGACCGGCTTGCTCAAGTGGACGTCGAACCCCGCCTGTTGCGAGCGTGCGCGGCTTTCCTCATGGCGGATTCAATCGGTCGTTGCAACATCTCCATATAGGAGGTGTTAAATGGGACGACCATTGGGATGGGGCTCGGAACAAACGGGAAGACCAGTAATGCGATCACCTGGCAGACCGGGTGTCAATCAACTGGATTCCAAGCGGGCATTCTGGAGGTGTATCGCACAAGGAATGGAGACGGAGGCCGCAGCGCATGCGTGTAACGTGTCGCAACCTTTGGGGCCGCGATGGTTTCGTGAGGCGGGCGGCATGCCGCCAATCGACCTCGCGCCGCATTCTGGACGTTACCTGTCATTGCCGGAGCGCGAGGAGATCGCGTTGCTGTGGGCACAGGAGTGCAGCGTTCGTGAGATTTCGCGAAGGCTGCAGCGATCGCCGTCAACGATTTCACGCGAGCTACGTCGTAACGCGGCGACCCGCGGTGGTACTCTGGCGTATCGGGCAACGGTCGCCCAGTGGAAGGCTGAACGCGCGGCACAACGTCCGAAGCCCTCGAAACTGGCAGCGAACGACCAGTTGAAGACGTACGTGCAGGATCGTCTGGCTGGAAAAGATCACCGACTTTCGAGGCAAGCCGATTCCCGGGCCTAACGTTCCGTGGAAGGGACGAAGACAAGGACGCCGCGCGGACCGTCGCTGGGGCACCTGCTGGAGTCCGGAACAAATCAGTCGGCGACTTCAGATTGACTATCCCGATGATCAATCTATGCGGATCTCTCACGAAGCCATCTATCAGGCGCTCTATATTCAAGGCCGGGGCGCTTTGCGGTGAGAACTTACTGCTTGCCTTCGCTCGGGCCGTGCGCTGCGCGTACCTCGGGCCAGGACGCAACAGCGTGGAAAGCACTTCGTCACTGCGGAGGTTATGATCAGTGAACGCCCGGCTGAAATTGCTGAGCGTGCCGTTCCAGGACATTGGGAAGGCGACCTGATCATTGGCCTTAACCGATCGGCGATTGGCACTCTGGTTGAACGCACTACACGGTTCACGATGCTACTGCATCTTCCGCCAATGGAGGGTCATGGAGTCGGGGCGCGCCTCAAGAACGGCCCCGCACTGGCAGGTCACGGGGCAGAGGCGGTTCGCAATGCTATCGCAGCAAAGATCGCTCTATTACCCGAGCATTTGCGGCGGTCGCTGACATGGGATCAAGGCGCAGAGATGGCCCAGCATGTGCAGCTACGACTCGATACGGCTCTGGATATCTACTTCTGTGATCCTCAAAGTCCATGGCAACGCGGGACGAATGAAAACACGAACGGCCTGCTACGGCAGTACTTTCCGAAAGGCACAGATATGAGTCGATACACCGAGCGTGAACTCGACGCAGTCGCAAACACACTGAACTGTCGACCACGTAAAACCCTTGGGTGGAAGACACCAACGGAAGTACTCCAGGAACTACTATCTGCAACATAATGATTGGTGTTGCGACGACTCCTTGAACCTAAGGTCTCTACAGTGCTCCGTGTGATGCAGGGCGCTTTCAGCAGGCAACCAGGGGGACGGTACCGTGCTCTGCGCCGTCTCCTGGTTGTTCGATTTGGCTAGGGGTACCTCTTTGATCGGCAAGCCGGCCTCCGCCTCGCGCAGTAAACCGATGATCCGCGCTTCGGTGAATCGTTTCTTCATGCCCAATCTCGGTAAGCGGTCAGGTAATGACACCCCTCCTATGAATGGGGCTTCTTGGAGAGTCGCTGGCCGTCCCTCAGGAAACCATGGCGCTCGTAGAAGTGGTGAGCAGCCTGTCGGTGGTCTCCGCTCGTCACTTCCAACTTTACACATCCGACCTGCCTAAACCAGTGTTCTGCAGCGTCAATCAGCGCGCTACCAACTCTGTTTCCCCGATATCGCTCGTCGACGACCATGCTAGTTATGCGTCCGAGACTGCCCGCCACGTGGAACAACGGTAGGGCGTGAAGGCTGATACTCCCGATGACTTGTTCTCGCATGGATGCAACAATGATTTTGTCCATCGGGCTCGGACGCATCGCTCCAATCTTCTCGAGGATTAACGCCGAAGTTGTCTGGTAGCCGAGTTGCTGCAGCAAGAGCGCGATTGTTGCGTGATCCGATGATCGCGCTTCACGGATGAGAATGTCCGATGACTTCAGCACGTACAGTCCTCCAAGGTAAAAGATCTTCGTAGTCGCTGAGAGTCGCGGCTTCCGGTAATGCCCTAAACAGCGAGACCAGATAGCGATACGGATCGATGCCGTTCGCCTTGCACGTTTCGACGAGGGAGTACAGGTTGGCACTGGCCTGCGCGCCCGCGACAGTGTCGGAGAACAACCAGCCCTTGCGGCCGACGACGAACGGCCGGATCGCGTTCTCGCACAGGTTGTTCGAGATCGGCCAGTTGCCGTTATCGACGTAGCGGACCAGCTTGGGCCACTGTCCGCTCATGTACTGCAATGCCTTGCCGAGCAGACTCGACGGCACGATGTCCGGCAGATGCTCGACCAGCATGCGCTCGATGAAGGCGATCACGCGGGCGCTGTATCGGGCGCGCAGTCGCTGTCGGCGTTCGGGCGCCCACTTCGCACTGCGCGCCTCGGCCGCGAACAGCTTGCCAATCAGCACGACGAAGCGCGTGGTTAGCAGATCCGCAGAGCGTGCGGCCTTCGGCACCGACTCCTCAGCCTTGATAAAGCCGCGGCGCACGTGTGCCCAGCACCCGAGATGCACGAGTTGGTGATCGTGGGCGATGCCGTTGTAGAGTTCATATCCATCTGTCATCAGCACTGTGCCAGGCTGCACGCCGGCATAGAGCTTCTGCGCATGTTGGGCACCGCGCCCTGGCGAGTACGAGAACATCCGCACTGGCGACCCCGAACCATTGACCTGCGCCCATAGGTAACTCTTCGCCTGTGGCCTTCGTCCTGGTTCCTTCAGCACCTGGAACGTTGTTTCGTCGCCGTAGATCAGGTCCGATTCGAGCAGCGTGTCGCGCATCAGGTTGATCACCGGCTGCGTGGCCAGTCCCACCCGCACGACGCTGGCGGCCAGCGTGTTCGACGAGATGTCGCCGCCGAAGCGACGCAGCATCGTGGCCTGGCGATACAGCGGCATGCCGTATTGATACTTGCCGGTGATGATCCACGCCAGCGCGGATTCCGTGAGCAGCCCGCGCGGAATGATGCGTGCCGGCGCTGGCGTGACCTTGATGCCGAGGTCGCAGCACGGGCACGCGTACTTGACCCGCTGGTGCTGAACGACGCGCACCTGCTCGGGAATCACGTCGAGCTGCTCGCTCGTCTCGACGCCGATCTCCACGAGGGCATGGCCGTCGTGCGCGCAGAATCGTTCAGACTCGGGTAGTTCGTGCCGCACGACCTCGCGTGGCAAGTTCGGATCGAGCGGTTTGCGCCCACGCTTGCCGCGCGCGTGAGCGGCGACCGATTTGCCGGGCACGTCCTCGCGCGCGGGTGCATCGGTAGCCGTCGCAAGTGCCTCGGCTTCGTTGAACAGGCCGAGCTGGTCGGCATGGCGCGCTTCGCTCGAGGCGCCGAACAGTTCGTGCGTGTAGGCCCGCAGTTTCTCTTCGGCCAGATCGCGCTGAGCCGTCACGAGCCGAAGCTCACCGCGCAGTGCATCGCGTTCGGCGCTCGCGGCAATCAGCGCCTCGTAATGCTCGGCGCTCAACATGACGGGATTGTTCGGCATGGCCGATTAGACCATATAGTCCTCGTCGTGTTCAGCTCATCCGCGAGTAATGTCGCTGGGGATGCTTCTGGATCACGGCCAGGTCGATTCCGTCGAGCAGCCAATGCAACTGCTCGGTGCTGAGCGTGATCGTGTCACCGCCGGTCGGCCAGACGAAGCGGTCGGCTTCGAGTCGCTTGAGCAGCAACCAGAAGCCGTTGCCGCCCCAGCCGAGAATCTTGATGCGATCGTGACGGCGGTTGCCGAAGACAAATAGCGCCGAGGTCATCGGGTTCAGGCGCATCGCCTGTTCGACCAGGATCGACAGGCCGTTGATGCCCATGCGGAAGTCGACCGGATCGCGATGCAGGTAGACCTTCAGCCCTTCGTCGAACCGGAACACGGCAGCCTCCCGAGCATCTGGATCACCGTGGCCAACTCATCGGCACTCGCTTCGCCGAGATCGAATTCGACTCCATTGGGCAAGCGCACATGGAGCGCAACTGCCATCGTCATAGCAGGCCGAGCTTCGTTCTGTACGCTCATAGTCACCGGCGTCTTTGATGCGGCCACGACTGGAATGAACGCCGGCTCGGGCGGCACCACCTGATTACGCGCTGGCATGTCTATCGACACGCCTTCGATCATATCGATCGTACGCACTTCCTGCGGAACCACTGCCGGAGCTTCGCGCTGCATCAGATGCTTTGTAATCCACTTGCGCAACAGGTTGGCGTTGACCCCATGCTCTTGCGCCAGTCTCGCTACCGATACGCCCGGACTCAACGCTCGCTCGACCAGCGCGCGCTTCGCGCCCTCGTCGTACCGGCGACGACCATCCCGCGTCAGCCTCACTACTCCTAACTCTGAGTTTTTCTCTGCCATAGGTGTCCACCAATAGTAGGTGGACACCTTTTCCCATATTCACGATATCTATGGCAGGGCGTGGTTTATTGAGCGCTTACCAATCTCGTGACTACGTGATTGGACTCTAAGAACCGCCAACACAAGTCATCCACAAATCTCGAGCAGATGATGGCGGCAGCCAGGGCGAGCAAAGCGGTATGAATATCGAAGCGGCGCTCGAAGCAAATCCGGAGCTTTCCGAATCCGGCGAACCAGGCAAGCGTGCGTTCGACCACCCAACGATGCCGCCCAAGGCGATCGCGACTTTCGACGCCACGACGCGCGATATGGGCCTTGATGCCGCGCTGTCTCAGATAACGTCGACAGCGTGCAGTTTGGTCGGCCGCTTGCGGGGCTGACCAGTCAGGCCAGCCACGGCAGGGATGGCATCAAGCATGAACTCGAATGCCATCGAATCGTGCCGGTTGGCTCCTGTGATCGTGACAGCCAGCGGGATGCCACGTGCATCTACGACGATGTGTCGTTTCGATCCGAGCTTGCCGCGGTCCGTCGGGTTGGGGCCGGTTTCCTGGCCCCCCGGGGGCTGGAGACGCTGGCTCCATCGAGGCTGGCGCGCTCCCAATCGATCTGGTCGTGCTCACGCAGCCGACGCAGCATCGCCAGATGCAGCCGATGCCATACACCGGCCGCTTGCCAGTCTCGCAGACGCCGCCAGCACGTCATGCCGCTGCCAAAACCCAGCCCCTGCGGAAGGTCTTCCCACGGGATGCCTGCTTGCAGCACATACAGGATGCCGTTGAGCGCAGTTCGGTCGTCGATCGTGCGCCGCCGTCCGCCCTTGGGCGATGGGGTGAATTCCGGAATCAGAGGTTCCAGCACCACCCACAACTCGTTGCCGATTTTGCGTCTTGCCATGTCGCAGACGATACGAATTCTGCTACGTCATGTCTAGGTTGCGTTAGCGATTCTCAAGCGTCCTGCTACTCAAGGGTGGGGGACGTCGAGCGAAAGCGAGCCGCGCTCCGTTGCGCGCTTGACGACATGCACCATCTATGCGACATTCCCGATCGGGAATATTGCGGCTCAAGGGGGGCTGTCATGATCGGACGATGACCTCGGCGGGGCAAGATCGGTCGAGCTAGGCTTCGTCGGGGGACCGCGCGCCCGCGTGCGTTCGATTTGTAGATACTCTGGTCAAAGGATCGTGAAATGTCCGAACAAGTTGCAGTGAGTTCATCGGAAGACTTTGCCCTTTCCGTCGAAAAACTGATGGGAAGTCCGGCCCGATGGCGGCGGCTAGGGGTGCCGGTGGCAGCCGGGCGGTCCCGCCATGACGATGGCACGACGGACTTCGGCATCTTCGGCCCATCCAGTGTTGTGTGGAAGGTCCTTTTGCATCCCGCCTCGGTCACCTACCAGACGGTGGCGCAATTCAGTATGCAACTGATGTACAAGCCGGTGGTAGCAGGCGTCCGCGATGCGGATCCGCTTGCTACGAAGGTTCGCGCCGGCACGTTGACCGCGTTTGACTTCTTCGAGCGCTTTCAGCGCAATTCGGGCCTCCACGCGCCGATGTGGTTCGGTGATACGCGCACTGCCGAAACCATGTGGGCGCACCTGCATGCTCTTCATGCCCATGTGAAAGGCGGCATCATCGATGTCGGACATCCGGAACTGGGCGAGTACCACGCCGATGGCCCTCGTGACGTGATGTGGGCTGCCCTTACCGAGATGATGGGTATGCTTTGGGTGTACGAACATTTCGCCTGGCATGGCGATTCCCCCCCGCAGCGGCTGCCGGATCATGAACGCGACCAGTATGTTGCGGAGTCAGCGGCATATCTGCGTCTCGTGGGCGCGCGGGAAGAGGAAATCCCTCAAACGATCGCGGAGGTTGATGCCCTCTTCGATCGATATCAGGAGCTATTCAAGAAGAGCGAAACGGTGGCTGTCATGCCTGAATCCGGCAAGGACTTCAACGTACTCGCTCAGGAGCAGATCAAGAAGAACTGGCATCCCACCCAACAGATGGCCGTTGATGTCCTGGACGAGTTCTTCTACAAGCCGACGAACCTGGTCATCGCCTCTTACCCGACCTATCTTCAGATATGGGGAGCTGGCTGGGACGAAGCGAAAAGAGCCGAGGAAGCAGAGAATTTGAAGGCGGCGCTGCCAGAAATCCGGACCCGGCAGGAATCGGCGGATGTCGAGCGGCGAGCGATAGATTTTTTCTGGGGACCAGATGGTCATGCGCTGATTTCGTCAGCTCGTGCGCTCATGAAGGGATTGGGCTGATTACCCAAATCAGTAGCATGAAGATCAGGCAGCATCGGCTACGGCGATAGATCGTTCCACGGCGTTATCGCCCATCTTTCATGAAAACGAGCGTTTGACGTGCTGACTTTTTTCCATAGTTGGTCGCAAATGACAATTGCGAGTGGTGAATCGAAGTGCTCCTCGGGCACGGCATAGGAAAATCACGATGTCTGAAATGACAATGTCCAGCAGAAACATGGCGCTCACCCGTATCCCAGCAAAGATAACAAGGCGCGACGAAATCGCCAACGACATCCTCCTGATCGAGTTCAGCGCCGAGTATCTTCCCTCCTGGACTGCCGGATCGCATATCGACGTGAATATTCCCGACTACGGATTACGATCGTATTCGTTGGTGGATGGGGATTACCAGAAGAAATACCGGATCGCGGTAAAGATCATCCAGCATCCGGGATCGGCCTCCTTATACATTCGCGACCATTTCCATGTAGGCACCGACGTCGTCATCTATCCGGCGATCAACAGGTTTCCGATCAAGCAAGCGTCACGGTATACCTTCTTGGCAGCCGGTATTGGCGTTACGCCGATCATCTCGATGCTTCGCCAACTCGATGGCAGCGACGCTGTCTGGAAATGCCACTATTTCGTCAGAAACAGGGATCGGATACCCTTCATCGATGATTTGCGGGCCTTGGCAGTCAGGGCAAATGCTGAGTTGAACGTATATGTCAGCGCAGAAAGTGGCCGCCAGCCACTTGCCGAGCTTTTCGCGCATGAAGAGAATTTGGATGCCGTATATGCATGCGGTCCCACCGGCTTCATGAAAGAGGCCGAGGTCATCGTCTCGACGCGAGGGGGAGCTCGGTTCTACATGGAGGATTTCGATGAGCAGAGGACGGAGGTCATCGGAGAGCATCCTGCACCCATCTGTCAGGGCAAAACCGCGGAAAGAATCAGTTCGAATTCGCCTTTTGAAGTCGAATGTCGCGCCAGTGGGCGTAGCTTCACCGTGGCGCCGCATGAGACGATCCTGGACTATGTGAAGCAAATCCTTCCCGATCAACCCTATTCCTGCGAGGAGGGCGTGTGCGGAACCTGCGAGGTGTCGGTCCTTGAGGGAATAGCTGCACATCGTGATCAATGGTACAGCGATGAAGCGCGTGCAAATGGCGGACGGATGATGATCTGCGTGAGCCGGTCGAAAACTAAGAAGATCGTTCTCGATCTTTGACTGCCACGTGAGCCGCTCCATTTGTGCGTGGCCATCGATTGACGAAGGGCGGGATCGCTTGTGGCGCCGCCTCAAGTAACGGCGGTTGCGTTGATGGTGACGTGTGGTGGTGACCTGCCCCCGGTTTTAGTCCGAACTGCAGTTAGAGCCCGAGGTTAAAAGCTGCTGTTGTTGCGTCGTGCGCCCGAGCGAACTGAGCAGGCGTCAGATAGCGGCTTATCCACCGCCGTCATTTTTATTGAACCATCAATACGACAAGGATATCGAAATGAGCACGAATCTGTACGACATTCCGGTTAACCATGCGGCAGACGAATGCTGTCCAACGAACTAAAGTTGGTACGAATTTGCTACTAAAGTTGAGACTTTTTCGATTCTGGAGGGAAGTCGCAATGGTCGACCTTAAGGGGCAAGGGTTTGCGCTCGATTGACGAAAAGTTGCAACCCCTACGTGAATTGCAAAATCGTCTGTCCGGCTGACAACACCGCACTAACACACGCCACGCCCGGGTGTATCAGTCAGCGAAGGCGTCACGGATTTGCCTGGCCCGCTTCACGTCATCGCTGTGCAGATAGATCGATGTCGTTGCAATTGAACCGCACCGGGAATCGTGGAGGCTGGTTGGTTTAAGTTAATGCGGACACGTCAGCGGCATTTCTGAGTTGCCTGTAGTAGTTTGCCTCAGTTTCAGCAGGCGGGATATAGCCGAGCGGTTCCATCAGCCGATGACGGTTGTACCAGGCGACCCATTCCAGCGTTGCCAGTTCGACGGATTCCCTCGTTTTCCAAGGGGCGCGCCGATGAATCAGTTCCGTCTTGTACAGGCCGTTGATCGTCTCGGCCAGCGCATTGTCGTAGCTGTCGCCCCGGCTGCCGACCGACGGCTCGATGCCGGCCTCAGCCAGCCGTTCGCTGTAGCGGATGCTGACGTATTGCTTAGGTTCAAGGAGTCGTCGCAACACCAATCATTATGTTGCAGATAGTAGTTCCTGGAGTACTTCCGTTGGTGTCTTCCACCCAAGGGTTTTACGTGGTCGACAGTTCAGTGTGTTTGCGACTGCGTCGAGTTCACGCTCGGTGTATCGACTCATATCTGTGCCTTTCGGAAAGTACTGCCGTAGCAGGCCGTTCGTGTTTTCATTCGTCCCGCGTTGCCATGGACTTTGAGGATCACAGAAGTAGATATCCAGAGCCGTATCGAGTCGTAGCTGCACATGCTGGGCCATCTCTGCGCCTTGATCCCATGTCAGCGACCGCCGCAAATGCTCGGGTAATAGAGCGATCTTTGCTGCGATAGCATTGCGAACCGCCTCTGCCCCGTGACCTGCCAGTGCGGGGCCGTTCTTGAGGCGCGCCCCGACTCCATGACCCTCCATTGGCGGAAGATGCAGTAGCATCGTGAACCGTGTAGTGCGTTCAACCAGAGTGCCAATCGCCGATCGGTTAAGGCCAATGATCAGGTCGCCTTCCCAATGTCCTGGAACGGCACGCTCAGCAATTTCAGCCGGGCGTTCACTGATCATAACCTCCGCAGTGACGAAGTGCTTTCCACGCTGTTGCGTCCTGGCCCGAGGTACGCGCAGCGCACGGCCCGAGCGAAGGCAAGCAGTAAGTTCTCACCGCAAAGCGCCCCGGCCTTGAATATAGAGCGCCTGATAGATGGCTTCGTGAGAGATCCGCATAGATTGATCATCGGGATAGTCAATCTGAAGTCGCCGACTGATTTGTTCCGGACTCCAGCAGGTGCCCCAGCGACGGTCCGCGCGGCGTCCTTGTCTTCGTCCCTTCCACGGAACGTTAGGCCCGGGAATCGGCTTGCCTCGAAAGTCGGTGATCTTTTCCAGCCAGACGATCCTGCACGTACGTCTTCAACTGGTCGTTCGCTGCCAGTTTCGAGGGCTTCGGACGTTGTGCCGCGCGTTCAGCCTTCCACTGGGCGACCGTTGCCCGATACGCCAGAGTACCACCGCGGGTCGCCGCGTTACGACGTAGCTCGCGTGAAATCGTTGACGGCGATCGCTGCAGCCTTCGCGAAATCTCACGAACGCTGCACTCCTGTGCCCACAGCAACGCGATCTCCTCGCGCTCCGGCAATGACAGGTAACGTCCAGAATGCGGCGCGAGGTCGATTGGCGGCATGCCGCCCGCCTCACGAAACCATCGCGGCCCCAAAGGTTGCGACACGTTACACGCATGCGCTGCGGCCTCCGTCTCCATTCCTTGTGCGATACACCTCCAGAATGCCCGCTTGGAATCCAGTTGATTGACACCCGGTCTGCCAGGTGATCGCATTACTGGTCTTCCCGTTTGTTCCGAGCCCCATCCCAATGGTCGTCCCATTTAACACCTCCTATATGGAGATGTTGCAACGACCGATTGAATCCGCCGACAGTTGGCCGCTCAGAATTTGTGGCGGATACCGACACGTAGTGTCGTCTGGCGATCACTCGTCGACCGCGCGAGATTGGTGATGTCCGCGACAGCCGAAGCGCCAGTGGAATCCGTCCCTGATGCTTTCTGGTAAACACCGATGAAATACAAGTCTGTGCGCTTGGACAGGAAGTAATCAACACCGAGCGAGCCTTGATAGTATTTCGCGCGGCCGCTGGTCCCACTCGCAGTCGACGCGCCATTTCCTTGGGTGTAGTCGAAAGCCACGCCTGCCACCAAAAATGGCGTGAACTGATACTTGAAGTTCGCTTCCGCGCTGTTGAACGTCGCGTTTCCACGGTATCCGACGGGATTCGGTCCGGAAGTAGTGGTGTCTCCCAGCCCCCTGAATTGAATGTTCGAATAGGTTAGTCCGACCGTCGCCGCACCGATGGCATACGCGGCTCCCCCGCCGATGACCTGATAAGTGTGCGCGGACACGTAGCCGCTGTAGACGGGAGAGATTGCGTAATTGCTACTGGGCGATGCCGCCGTGCTCGCTCCGTTGTCGCCGAAGAAACCGGCGTTTGGATTGCGAGCATTCAGGTAGGCCGCGCCGAACGACAGGGACCCGTTCACATAGTTGGCGCCGACCGACCAAAACTGGTTGCGCGTGGTGTCGCCTGCGACGCCACCGAGGCTGTAGACGGCACCGAATCGCAGGCCACCGTAGTTGATGCTGGTGAACTTGATTGCGTTGTTGACGCGGTAGGCATCGTTGAAGTTGTCGAGGTCGCCCGGGTGCGACGCGACATACCCACCCCATTGCGTGCCGGCCTCGAACTGCCCGATGTAGTCGACTACCGAATCATATTGACGGCCGAAGGTCACCGTGCCGAAATCGCTCGATAGACCCACATACGCTTGGCGGCCAAATAGAAGGCCTTGAGTGCTCCCGATGTTTTTCTGGTTCAGCGAGCCGCTGTTGATGTCGAATCCGTTCTCGAGAACGAAAATCGCCTTGAAGCTGCCACCGAGGTCTTCGGTACCCCTCAACCCCCAACGGCTGCCCTGCATGACGCCGCTCGACAGGTTGTACAGGCCTCTGCCTCCGGCATTCGACGTCCAGTTGAAGCCGTCGTCGACAAGTCCGTATAAGGTGACGCTGCTTTGAGCCTGTGCAGTTGCCGTGAACGTGACAAAACAACCAAGCGCGATTGCTGCTTTCTTCATGACTTCTCGTCTCCAATATATTTTTTGATTCTTATGGCAGCTCTTGGCTGCGTGGTATTTAGGTGCGATGTCCAGGCGTGCGACCTCCTCCTCGTAGTGAGGAAACAGAAAAACCAAGGATATGCGGCGCCGACTGCTCGTATCGTCGGCGTGCTGCGAACGCCGAGCCGTTCCCGGCTCGACGCATCTCCGTCACCTAGGTGATTTGAGTCCGCTTGACGACAATCTTGCCGACCACGACAGTCATCAGGGCAGACACTACAAAGAGGCCGGCAACGACCAGAAGGCCAAGCGCTAGGTTGCCCGTCGACATCTGAATTCGACCGATTCCCATTGGCGCCAGCCAGCCACCCAGCAATGCCCCGAACGACGCGATGAAAGCGATGGCCACAGGCTTCACCTGCTCAGCAAGGAACGTCTGGGGGATCGACCAGAAGATTGCCAGCGACGAAAACACGCCAATCGTCGCGACGACGAAGCCTGCGATCGCAATCAATGCGTTGCTCGACACGGCAACGGTCCCGTAGCCCAACGCGGCAAGCAGGCATGCACATGCTCCATGCACCACGCGCTCATCGCGGCGGTCCGAGGACCGGCAGATGAACGTCATGCCGATGACACCCAAGAGCGGCGGAATCGCGGCAATCCAGCCAATCCGGTTCATCGGGATGCCGTTCGCGTGAAGAATCTGGGGTTGCCATGCAGTGAGGCACGCATTGCCGCAGAAGATGCCCACGTACACAAGACACATGAGCCACAGCGCCGGCGTGCGCAACACGGTGCCGAACGTACGGGCCGATGCAGAATGAGACGACGTATGGTCCTCAGCGATCTCCGCTTCGATCCATTTGCGCTCGTGCGTCTCTAGCCATTTCGCCTGATGCGGTCGGTCCGTGAGGTAGAAGATGCCGACGAGGCCCAGCATGACCGCCGGCAGGCCCTCGAGAATGAACATCCACTTCCACCCTGGCAGCCCGAAGGTGCCGTCGAGCTTGAGGATGCTGCTGGAGACGAGGGAGACAAGAATGTACGCCAGCGCGATGGAATACGTGAACATCGCGTTGTATCGTGCGCGGTGTGAACGCGGAATCCAGAAGCTCAGGAATAGGAACACACCAGGCGTCAAACCGGCCTCGGCGATACCCAGCAGTCCGCGGACGACGTAGAAGCTGGTCGGTCCCTTCACGAATGCCATGGCCATCGTCACTAGACCAAACGCTATCGCGATTCTGGTTAGAGTGACCCGTGCGCCGAATCTCGCGAGGATGAGGTTGCTCGGCACCTCGAACAGCGAGTATCCCAGGAACAAGACGCCCAGGCCGACGCTGTACATCTGGGCGGTCAGGCCGAGCTCACGGTTCATGGAGAACGATGCGAACCCAATGTTTGCGCGGTCAATCACGGATATGACGTACAGCGCGATGAGGAACCACATCAGGCGGCGTCCCACCTTCCGCACGATTGCGTCGCCGTCGAGCGTCGTTGCGCCGGGGGCGGCCGACTCGTGCGCCGGGCCAGTTACTGAGTTCATCTTCAAGTCTCCAATTTATTGTGTTCTCGTTCCAGACGCGACCGCGTCCCCTCCCGCGGAGGACTGCGGCTTAGGTGGCGCTATGCACTCGAGGGCAAATACAAGGCGCGCGTCTCGGTGAAAGACAGCAGCCCCTCCTTGCCAAACTGCCTGCCAAGGCCGGACTCTTTCACGCCACCGAAAGGCACGAGAGGATCCACGCCGACGTGACGATTTACCCAGACCGTCCCGGCAATCAGGTCAGATGCAACCTTCTGCGCTTCAGCGACGCTCGCGCTCCAAACGGACGCGCAGAGGCCGTACTCGCCGGCGTTGGCTAGTGCGATGGCTTCCTCGTCATCTTCAAAGCGCATGACGGGCAGCACCGGCCCGAACGTCTCTTCATCGACGAGACGAGTTCCCTGGGTCAGCCCCGTGACAATGGTCGGTTCGATGAAATAGCCAGGCCTATCGAGCGCATTCCCCCCCACCGCGACACGGGCGTGTGGGTTCGCCTTCGTATCCTTGAGCACGGAAAGAATCGAATCGAACTGGGCCCGATTTTGAACGGGGCCGAGCTTCATATTTGGGGTGAAGCCGCCGCCTACGGACGTCTCAAGTGCGATCGCAACCATTCGCTCAACCAGTTCGTCGTGTATCGAACCATGCACGTACAGCCGCTTGATGGCCATGCAAACTTGGCCGCTATTGACGAATGCGGCGCCGAAGAGCGCGGGGGCGACCAGGTCGAGATCCACGTCCTTGCGGACGATCGCCGCATCGTTTCCACCCAGTTCGAGGGTGAGCCGCTTCAACGTGTCCGCCGAGCTGGCGGCGACGCGCTTCCCGGTCGCGATGGAGCCGGTCAACGTAATCTTCGCGACGTCAGCATGGCTGCTCATCAGCGCACCCACGTCGTTACCGCCGTTGATGACGTTGAAGACGCCTCGCGGGAACACATCCTTCGCCAGTTCCGCAAGCTTGAGCGTGGCGAGCGGTGTGTACGGCGAAGGCTTCAGGACGATGGTGTTGCCGGTGTAAAGCGCGTGCGTAATCTTCGGCACCGCGAGACCGATAGGAACATTCCATGGAGCAATGGCACCCACGACGCCAAGCGGTCGATGCTGCAGCACGACGCGACCCGAGTCGTCGTCCCGGAGTACCTCGTCTCCGATGTCGATGGTCAGCATGGTTCGCAGCAGCATCGCGGCTCGTTCGATTTCAGCGCGCGCTAGGGCCAGCGGCCGGCCTTGTTCCAGAGTCAGGATTGCCGCGAGTTCGGCCACGTTCGATTCGAGCACCTCGGCGAACTGGCTCAAGCGGTGCCGCCGCTCCTCGATGGAAGTCGACGCCCACGAGCGAAATGCAACCTTGGCCGCGCCTACCGCCTGCTCCAGCTGTCGATGAGTGGCCAGCGGCGCAACCGCGCATTCCGACGCCGTCGCGGGATCAATCACGGCTGCATGCTGGCTACCATCTATAAGCTCGCCACCGATAAGCATGCGCGCAGGATTGAAGCGCAGGTGCGTCATCACCGCGCTAGAATTGTCCAAAACCATCTCTATTTCCTGGTTGATTTGAATGTCGCTATGCTTCGTTCACCGCGATGACGCGACCGAGGATTCGACCTTCGGAGAGCTCACTGAGGGCGTCGTTGATAGACGACATCGGACGAGCGTGCAGCCGAACTGGCAGAAATGGGGGCTTACTCTTTTGCATGAGCTTGAGCAAAGATTCCATCTCGTCGAGCGAGCCGACATACGACCCGCGCAACGTGACGTTGCGCATCGGGAGAAGGGCTGTCGAGATGGTGAATGCGCCGCCGAACAATCCGACGACGATGACCGTGCCGCCACGCGAGACAGCCTTCATGGCCATCTCGGTCGTCGTTCCGCTTCCGACGAAATCGACGACAGCACGAACCCCGTTCGGGGCCAGCTTTCTTAGCTCGATGAGGGCCTCGGGCGAGCGCGTGTTCAGGACCGCATCGGCCCCTGCCTGCTTTGCTTCCTCGAGCTTCGCGTCGTCGATATCCGCGACAATGATTTTCGCTTCGGTCAGCATCCCTGCGATCGCGACGGCAGCCAGGCCAAGGCCGCCCGCCCCCACTAGAACGAGAGCATCGTCTTCAAGCAAGGTCGGGAGCTTCAGCAGCGCGCTGAACGCAGTAAGCCCCGAGCATGCGCAAGTCGCGGCGAACAAGGGGTTGAGCGTCCCGTAGTCCAACAGGTAGCACGAGTGCGGGACCATCACATAGTCCGCATACCCGCCAGGCTTCCGAGTGCCCAAAGCTCGACCGCTCTCGCAATCGACCTCTCGTCGGTTGCGACAGTTGAAGCACTCGCCGCAGCCATGCCACGGGTAGACAACGCATTTCGTTCCCACTGCGATGGTCGCATCGGTGCCGACCGCGTCGACTACGCCGACGATTTCATGCCCCATCGTGAAAGGTAGATGAACACCGACGCTTTCGAAGGAGACGCTCTGCCCGTTACCCAGATCGAGCGCGCCGTGCTGGATGTGGAGGTCGCTGTGGCAGACGCCGCATGCTTGCACCTTCACGCGGACTTGCGTTCCTCTCGGCGCCGGCGTGTCGCGCAGTACGACCTGGAGCGGACGGCCCCATTCGGTGATGTCGTAGCTTCGCATGGCTCTTCTCAGTGGGCGACGTGGGCGGCGATGTGCGACGACTGCTCATCGGCAAGCATGGCATCGAGCATTCGGCGTACCTTCAGCAGGGTCGCATCGGCTGCGATCGCAATCATTGGAGCATCGGGCGAGGTGGCGATGACCTTTTGCTGAGCTTCGATGATTCGACGGTCTTCGTCGAATGCGTTCTCGACTTGGGCGGTCAGCTTGCTGGTCAAGTCCGTGACGCTGGCCTGGAAGTTGTTGTGGGCCGTCGCCCAGAAGTAATGCGCCGTGTTCTCGGTTTCCGGCGTTACGGCGATGAAGGTGTGCAGCTTCATCGTCTCGGGCGCGAGGCTGTCGTAGCCGCCCCCTACGGGTGCAATCACCGAATCCTGCACGAACAGGTTGCCGCGAATGTGCCAGACGTAGTAGTTGAATCGGTCGACCGTCTCCGGCAGGTTGCCGAGCTCGCGCGCGAATGCAGGGGCGCTGCTGTTCAGCGTGGTGAAGCGGACCTGTACCGCATCGTCGGTGAATTCGGTCTCCGGTCGGATGCTTCCTTGCTTGCGGGTGCCGATGGACTTCCCGTGGACGAAACCGAGATGGGAGAAGTCGAGCAGGTTGTCGGTGATGAGCTGAGCGCTCGATGCGTAATGCATGTAGCGCCCCTCCTCGACCGACCAGCCTTCTTTCCCTGCCCAATGCACGCGCTGGATTTCATCGGCCCTGGCTGCCGCCGGCTCGCCCATCCAAATCCACGCGAGATTGTCGCGTACCTCGACAGGGAAGGCACGGACACGCATCTTGTCGGAAACACGTTCCTGCCCGGGCACTTCAATGCAGCGCCCCTGACAGTCGAATAGCAGGCCGTGATACATGCATCGGACCGCGTCGCCTTCCTGCTCGCCCTTCGACAGCGGCGCCGCGCGATGGCAGCATCGGTCTTCCAGCGCAGCGAGCGTTCCATCGGTGCGCCGATAAAATACGAGGTCTTCGCCCAACAGCTTGCGAGCGGTCAAGGCACCGGGTTTGAATTCACCATTCCAGCCTGCTACGTACCAGGCATTCCGTAGATACATCGTGCGTCTCCTGTTCTTGATAGCGCGCATCTACGGCGTGGGGCTGCCGCGAAATAATGCGCACGTGGTTTTCAGGTCGACACACTGTATCTGCCGGAATATGGAGCGTCTGCCACCTCCTCGGGGGACAACCGACCAAGTTATCGCTCCGGATTTACCCTTCCTCTTTGAGTCCACGCATACCAGTGGCGAAGGTATGCAATCACCAGTTCACGCTGAGACGTGACTTGCAATCGTTGGTAGGCGCGCTTGACGTAGCTACGCACCGTCTCTGTTCCGATTTGCAGCTTCTGGGCTGTTTCGCCGACGGTATCGCCCATGAGCAAATGAGCACAGACCTCTCGCTCGCGTGGCGGCATACCAACGCTTTCGAGAAGGCACTGCTGAATCAGATTGATGGAGCTGAGACAATCCGCCGGCGGAAGCGCTGCCGCGCTGGTGACTTGGTGGCGGTCGATGAGCGCGAAGATGACAGGGCTGGCCTCTATCAAACGCTCAATCTGCTGCTGCTCGAAGGGGGGGCTGACATTCCAGCGCAGCGCGCTGAGCGCATAGGTTCTCTCCCGACCCTGTTGACATACAAGCATGCGGTCAACGAGCTGCGGGTACACCTCCGCGCGCAACTGGCCGTGCGGAAGGTCGGCCTTCTTCAGCCTCGAATGTGCGAAGTCACTGCGACGGAGCTGCGATGTTGCCTGGTGCAACGCCGGGTCAACCGCCCAGAGGGAATCGCGCGTGTAGAGCGTTATCCTGGCTGCCGAACCGAATCGGGTCGGGTCGCTCGACGTGATGGGCGTCACCGCATCGGGTGTGACGCGGTAACAGGCAAAGAAGTCGATGCCACAAACGCTTATCAGGTACCGCTCGAGTTGGCTCCCAAATGCTTCGGTACCAATTGCTGCGATGGCGTTCGCGGTCCAGGCCTCCGATGGGATTCTTGCTGACGTATTCATTGCATTCTCCGTGGCCGCCGCTGCACCGAAGATACGCTCGCCGACGCCGCCACTTCACAACTGAATGGTACGTCTGAAAGGCTTCCGGCATCGTCCGCGCTCGCTAGGGTTCTCCACAGTTTGACTGTGAATCTTTTCGCACCTACGATTGTCTCGCCGCTTTTGGTGGGCCAATTTGGTTGGGCCAGTTTACCCTAACTGCGCGATCAGATTTATAAATTAGATGGAGGAGACGTTGAAGAAACTCACGCTTGCGGCGAGCGCGCTCGACGGCATTGTTGCGGCACCAGCACATGCGCAGTCGTCAGTTGTGCTCTATGGGCTTATCGATGAGGGCTTCAACTACACCAGCAACGTGCAGACGGGGCGATCGGGAGGGGCGCCCACGGGAAAGCAGCAGTACGCGCTCGTGGACGGCGCAACGGGGATTGGCGGGAGTCGCCGGGGGCTTAAAGGGACGGAAGACCTTGGACATGGCTACAAAGCCATCTTCGTGCTGGAAAACGGGCTCAACATCAACACGGGCGGCCTCGCCTAAGGCGGTTTGATGTTTGGCCGGCAGGCGTTTGTAGGATTGGCTGCGTCGGTCGGCAAACTGACGTTTGGGCGTCAATACAGCATCGTCAGCGACATGCTGGCGACTTTTTCGGAAGCGGGCGAGATTCCGGTTCACATGGGGGCCAACCCAAGCGACTTCGACGACTTGGGCCATTCGTTCCGAATCAACAATACCGTCAAGTTCCGCTCGGAAGCGTACCGTGGCATCACCGTCGGGGCGATGTATTCGGTTGGCGGACTGGCTGGCTCGCCCGGCCTGAATCAAATCTGGTCGTTGTCTGCGACGTACGCCATGGGAGCGTTCTCAGCCGGCGTCGGGTACACGAACGCGCGCGACCCGAACCTCTCCTACTTCGGCACGAACGGGACCGCGGGCGGGAGCAACACGGACAACATGGGGACCATCGGGACCACCTCCACGTCCGTGCAAACCAATCCCATCTATGCCGGCTTTGCCTCGGCCAGTACGATGCAGCTCTACATCGCGGGCACGAAGTATCGGATGGGGCCGCTGTCCGTCGGGGGCACATTCACTCATGCCAGCTACGATGGCCTTGGGGACACGACTGCTGGCCCCAACCCCGCTCGATACACGGGCACTGGCGTCATCAACAATGGCGAAGTAAACGTCAGCTACATGTTCACGCCAGCGTTCAGCGTCAATGCCTCGTACGGATACACGCGTAAAGCGAGCATTGGCTCGTTCGGCGAAGCAGCCTATAACCAAGGCACGCTGGCCGCGTCCTACCTGCTGTCCAAGCGCACCGAGCTCTATGCGTTCGCTATCTATCAGAAAGCGTCGGGAACGGATTCGTTGGGCCAGCCCGCGGTCGCATCAATCACGCAGTTGACCGCGTCGTCCACCAACCAGCAACTGCTCGTCCGGGTAGGTATCGTTCACACCTTCTAAGCGAGACCACATGCAGCGGTAGCTCAATCAGCCTGACGTGCCACACGCTTCGCGCGGGACTTGGCTGGTTTGGCGGCAGCCGGCCCTTCCTCATCGCCGAGAATCTCGTTCCATGCGTCGACTGCACTGGAGAAGTGCTTTTCCATCAGGGTGACAGCCTTTTTGGCATCGCGCTTCTTCACGGCCTCATAGAGCTTTGCATGATGTCCAGCGGACACTTCGCCGCGCGTCGTATCGGCGAAGAGCGCGAAGCGGCGGCTCTCGGAAATACGGTAGAACGAGTTCAGCAACCGCACGAGCACTTCATTGTGCGTGCAGCGAGCCAACGCCATGTGAAAGGCCGTGTCCTGGACCGAGATGTTGCCTTCGTTGGCCAGTACGGCATTCGTTGCGTCAATGATGGCCATCAATCCATCGAGGTCCGCCTCGGTGCGGCGCTCACATGCCAACTGCACGGCGCGCAGCTCGAGGGCCCAGCGGACTTCCAGCGTTTCCTTGACCTCTCTCATCGAGGGCTCGGAGCCCATCTCGGTCAGGAGCACAATCGTTTCGAAGCTGCTGTCAGTCGACATCCGGCGCAGATAGATACCGGAATTCGGGCGTGATTCGATGACGCGCAGCGCACTCAATGTGGACAGCGCCTCGCGCAGCGCGTTGCGGCCGACGCCAAATCGCTCGGCTAGGGCACGCTCGGATGGCAAACGCTCGCCGCTCTCAAAGCCACGCTCCTTGAAGAAGGCCAGCATCTTGCCCACGAGCTCGGAGCGCGGAGTTGCTTCGCGTGTTGCGGCGGACGTCAGTTCCATATTGCTTACCGATGCAGGTGCCATGAATGTTGAGAATTATACAGGCCACCCCATCCGGATCGGACGCTCCGTCAGGGTTGCAGCTTCCAGTTCAGGAGGGTAAATGGGGTCTCCGAATCAGGGTGATGTTCGAATACGCCCAAGACCGGCGCACCGATCGTCACGGTCTGGGCAGGGTCACCTAGTAGATTCCCTAGCATCCGGATATTGCCGGCTTGCGGCAGCTCGACGAGCACCACGAGATACGGCAAAGTGTTCGCGAGCGCCGGATGAGACGGATGCCACACGCGCTCCCAACTGAAGATGTTCGCTTGGGGAGCAACCTCTTCCCAGGCTGGGTCGAACTCGCGGCAAGCATGACAAATCCACTCGGGCCCGAACTGCCAGGTCCGGCAATGCGCGCAACGTTGCACGAGCAGCTTCTCCTGGCGCAGGCCTTCCCAGTACGGTGCCGAGATACCGTCGACCTCTGGAACTGGCACCGGCAAGCCGGTCGGAAGATGGAACTCGCTCATAGGGCCGCCTCCGAACCAAAAATCAGACTGCTTGCGGGCGACACCATCGGACCACCGATGACCAGTGCGATGTCTTTGTTTCGCGCTTGGCTGGTCGATTCGCCACGCACCTGCCTGACTGCCTCGATGACGAGCTCGAAGCCTTGCAGATAGACCTCACCGAGATTACCGCCACTGGTGTTCAACGGAAGCTTGCCAGCCGGCGCGCTGAGATTTTCTAGCGTCATGAAGTCGTTGATTTCGTCCGGCTTGAATAATCCGTGCTCGCACAGGGACATCACGACGCCCCCCGTAAAGTTCTCGTACGCCTGTACCGAACCGACATCCGAAGGCCCGACTTTGGCCATCGCGAAAAGGTCGCTGGCGACTGACCGATAGTTTGCGGACGCGTAGACGGGGGCATTGTGCGGAACAGCGCCAGCACGCCACTCGGCACCGCTCGCTGCGCCCAGGAGGTAGACCGGCGGCCGGGCGAAATCCCGGGCATTGTCGGCCGCAACCAGAATCAGGGCTGCAGCGCCGTCGTTCTCCATGCAGCAGTCGAAGAGACGGAACGGCTCGACGATCCACCGCGAGTCGTCGTACGCATCGGAGGTCAGCGGCCTCCCGTACATGACCGCACGAGGATTCGCTTGGGCGTGGAAGTTCGAGGCGAGTGCCACTGCACGCATCGCGTCGCGTTCGACGCGATGCTCATGCATGAAGCGCTGAACGCGAAGTGCGAACTTCTGGGGTGGCGCCAGGACCCCGTAGGGCATCTGATAGGCCATGTCGCCAGCGACCGTTGTGCGTGGGGCTGCCTTCCCGAAGCGACCAAACTGACCTTGAGCGAGTCCCCGGTACACCACCACGCAATTCGCCATCCCCGCGTTGATAGCGGCCGCCCCGTTCGCCACGGCGGCGGCGCAGCCCCCCCCGCCGCCCCCCCACTGCAAGGTGGTGGCCCGCATGCGCTTGACGCCCAGCGCGGTGGCCAGCCGAACCGCATCGTTTCGGTCTTCACCAAAGGAGGCGAACCCATCGATGTCGGAAGGGTCGATGCCAGCGTCACGACAGGCAGCCAGGACGGCTTGCAAGACGAGCTTGAACTCGGGGTGCGGCGAGCGGCCGAACTTGAAGTATTCGCTCTCTCCAACCCCGACTACCGCGCCCCGGCCACGAAGTGTTCGCTCATCGCTCATGTTGCTGCCTCGGCGCGATGCGCCGACGCAGCAGCGTCCTTGCCCGCGAAACTGTAGACCGCGCCCCGGTCGAGCAAGTCGAATGCCGCATCGACGTCATACCCCAGGACCTCGGTCAACACATTGAAGCTGTGCTCACCGATTCGAGGTGCCGGTCGCGGGTCATCGACAGGCGTTTCGCTGAAGCGGAACGGCAGCGAAACGTTCGGCAACCAGCCGAGGTCAGGATGCGCTACCCGGGTTACCAGCTTGCGCTCCTGGGCCTCGGCCGACCGGATAGCCTCTCCGACAGAGCGCACTTCACCGCAAGGAATCGACGCCGCGCGCATACGTTGCTGCCAGTGCGACCACGTGAACTTCGCGAAAGCCTCGTCGAGCACCTTGAACAGTTCCGCCCGGCGGGCGATGCGGCCGTTGCGGTCCGCGAGCACCGGGTCATTGGCGAGTTCGGGCATTTCCAGCACCTGGTTCGCCAGACGGTGGAAAATCTTGTTGTTGCCGCAGTTGATGTAGAACGACTTGTCGGCGGCCTTGAATACGCCGGACGGACACGTATCGGGACTCGTGTTGCCGTGGCGCTGAGGCTCGACGCCGGTGAACACATGCTGCAGCGTTGCATACCCGGTCATCAGCACCGCATTGTCAAACAGCGAGACCTCGACGGCCTGGCCTTTGCCCGTGCGCTCACGAGCGACGAGCGCGGCGAGCATCGCATTGCTGGCCATCATGGCCGTGCTGATGTCCATGACGGGCGAAAGCGCGCGGACGCCCTGGCGGTCGGGGTAGCCATTCATCGAAACGAAGCCGCTTTCTGCCTGGGCGATGGGGTCGAAGCCGAGACGGTCTGCGAAGGCGCCTTCACGACCATACGCCGACACCGAGCAGTAGATGACCTCGAGGTTGGTCTCGCGAATTGTCTTGTAGTCCAACCCCAGACGCTCCATCACGCCGGTCGAGAAGTTCTCCGCGACGACGTCGGCAGATGCAATGAGCTCCCGAGCGATCCGGCGCCCATCCTCCGACTTCAGGTCGAGCGCGATGCTTCGCTTGTTCCGATTCGACCAGAGATACGGCGCGCCGATGCTTTCGTCTTCTGGGTGAGCCGGCGGGTAGTATCTGAATTCGTCACCACGCACGGGTGCCTCGATTTTGATGACGTCGGCCCCCATGTCGGCAAGCATCATCGTGGCAAACGGCCCGGCGATGAAGTGCGTGAAATCCACCACTCGAATCCCGGCCAGCGCTTTGGGAGCATCCTTGGGCCGCGGTTGGTGTAGAGGGAACTCTTCGGCGAACGTCGAGGACATGAAATCTCCTATATTCCAGTTCGCGTTCATCCGAACGCGCGGCTTCTCAGCCGTTTTATTTACAGGTCCAGCACCAGCGTCTTCGACGTCGCGCCCGAGCAGCACACCATGACCGCCGTATTGCTCGCCTTCTCTTGGTCGGTCAGGAAGTCGTCGCGGTGATCCGGGACGCCGTCGATGACGCCAGTTCGGCAAGTCCCGCACACACCCGAGCAGCAGGCGTACTGGACGTCCACACCCTGGTCGAGCAGTGCCTCGAGGATGGTCTTGCCAGGTTGGACCGGGATACGCTTCCCGCTCTTCTGCAGAACGACGTCAAACCCACCTCCGGTAGCCGAGTCGCTGGCCGCGGCGAATCGCTCGAAGTGCACCTGCTCCTGCGGCAGGTCCGCACACGAGGCGATGAAGTCATCGACCATGCCGCGAGGGCCGCAGCAGTAGAAGTGCGTTCCGGTAGGCGCGTCCGCCACGAGGCGTCGAATGTCCACGCGGCCGCCATCGCTTTCGAGATGCAACTTGACCCGGCTGTCGGATTCGGGGAGGCGCGCGAGCTCATCGACGTATGCGGCGCGCGCGCGGTGGCGGGCCGCGAGGTGCAACTGCCACTTTGCACCCAGGCGCTCGAGTCGACGAATCATCGACACCACCGGCGTGATGCCGATACCACCGCAAATGAACACCGAGTTCTCTGCCTGCTCGTTCAGCGGAAAGTCGTTGAGCGGAGCGGAGATGGTGAAGCGGTCTCCTACGCGGGGAGTCTTGTGCATCCACGCGGAACCACCACGTCCCGAAGCCTCACGCTGAACCGCGACGACGTATCGATGACGCTCGTGCGGGTCGTTGAGGAGCGAATAGCTCCGTACCCGATTCTCGGGAAGGTGCAGGTCGATGTGCGCGCCGGCCTCGAATGCCGGCAGCATGGGCATATCGATCGGGCGGAACTCAAAGGATGCGACGTCATCCGCTTCGAGACGGATTTGAACGAGACGGACGTCGATTCGCTCGGCGTTAGGCTGGGACATGGTGATTTTGCTGTATGCGTTCGACGATCAGGGCGTGTATCCGAAGTCGGTACCGAGCCGAGCCTTCATGAATTCCGCGCCGTCCGTGGTCCACGAAGAGCCGGCTGGCATCGTGAGCGAGACAGCACGAACCATCCACAGCTGCGGGTTGTCGAGGGCGACGGGTGACCTCCGGTCGGCTGCGAGCTTGCGGACGTTCTCGAGCAGCAGGCGGCGAGTCATTGCGATACCGGTATCGCTGATGCCCAGGTTTTCCTTGCGCCGGTCGTAGATGGGCGAGACGCCAGACTGGCATGCTGCGTCTTGAACCCAGAGGCCGGGGAGGCCCGAGAACCACGTCTTGGTCTGAGCGTCGTAGTTGAACAGGAAGCCCGATGCGAGATTGAACTTCGTCCAATACTTGGCATACGGCTGCGAAACCGGGCGCGGCTCGAAGGCGTCCTTGCTGGCGTGACCCGTTTCGCGACCACCGTAGCCTTCCTCGAACACCTTGCGCGACTTCTCGTACAGCGGCGCCGCCGGCGTGTAGGAGAACATCAGGCAGAGTGTGTTCTCGTCGTCGATGGGCACCCATGCGTGGCCGCTGAGCTCGGGGTACTTCGACTGCGGCGGAACCAGCGTGTAGAACGGGAACAGGAACTGGTTCACACGCCAGTAGTGGTTCTTCTCGTCGAGAACACGACGCGACGCGATGCTGATGCCGAAATCCCGCCGCTGACATTCGAACACCGGCCGCAGGTCTCTCTTCGACGTCCAGTCATTGATGGAGCCCTGCGAATCGATACGGCCGTGAAGAATCGCGGCGTGCGCCGAGTCGATTTCGCCTTCGACGGCCTGCAGCCAGTTGCACTCCTGGACGCGGAAGCTGAAATGCACGTTCTCCAGCGGGACCATGTTCCACTCAAGGTCCGGCAGCGGCGGCAGCGCATCACGCGGCTCTTCGCCCATGTATGCCCAGACGATGCCGTTACGTTCCTGGCACGGATAGTTCTTGATGCGGACTTTTTCCTTCAGGCGGCTCTCTTCGGGCTCGGCCGGCGTATCGAGCACCTTCCCATCCACGGCGAACTGCCAGCCGTGGTACACGCAGCGCAAACCGCACTTTTCATTGCGACCGAAGACAAGCGGCGCGCCGCGGTGCGGGCACACATGGTCGATAAGCCCCACGCGGCCTTCGCTGTCGCGAAACGCCAGCAAATCCTCCCCGAGCAACCGCACGCGCTGCGGCTCGCCGTCAACGGCCAGGTCCGACGAGGGCAAGAACGGCAGCCAGAAGAGGCGCATGAACTGACCGGTGGGAGTACCTGCGCCGACGCGAACCAGCGCTTCGTTATCTTCATGAGAAAGCACTATGGGGCTCCATATTCATAAATTGGTGGGGCCAATTTATAGCAATCAACTTGCAAAGGTCAACAGCTTTCAGGTGATGAAGCTCAGCTTTGGCCTAGGCAGGCATCTCCGGCATGATGCTTAAAAACATCCATATACACCTGATTTAAAAGGAAATATCGTTTTTACCGAACCACGTTCTCGGCCGTCGCTAGGGATTTCCCGAACTTGGTTGGGTTTCCGAAAAAAACTATATTTGCACCTACCAGATTGGTCCAACCACGTAAAAATCCCTCCTTGAGAACACGTGTCCCTGCCACCGCGAACAACCATCGACGCGGCTATCGAAGACAGCCGTCCCTCGCTGCATACGTTTCGGCACCGTTGGTATCGGATGCCATCCTGCGACTCGATGGAGCACTCGGTCTTCCCGGGTGGAAGTGGCCGTTTCTGTTGGAGGGCTTTCCAGCAGTGATGCTCGGCGTGTTCGGGATTTTCCATCTCACCGACCGGCCAGAGCAGGCAAAGTGGCTCTCGCGGGATGAGAAGGCGTGGCTCGCTAACGAGCTCGAAATCTCGCGCACGAAGAAGTCACCGACCAAGAAGTTGAATACGCTAGAGGCGCTGCGCCAGCCTGTCCTTTGGGAGCTCATCCAGGGTTACGTGGGTATCTTCTGCGGTAATGAAACAGTCGGAGGCTGCTTAGCGCAAATCCTGCACGTCTACGGCGTGCCGCTCATTCTTATCAACCTGGTAGCGGAGGTCTCGCCACTTGCCGGCATGATGGGTATGGCGATTCTGTTGCGCCGTTCCGACCGTCGGAAGGAGCGAATATGGCACACCGTCGGATGCACGCTTATTGCGGCGCTCGGGTATGGGACTGTCGCCGCATCCGGCAGCCTGTCGACGGCGCTCATCGGCTTCGTGCTCGCCAACATCGGCGTCTATGCATCGTTGGCCATCTTCTGGTCGATTCGCAGACCTACCTTCCACAGCAGATTCGACCCGCCGTGATTGCTGTCATCAGTTCGTTCGGGGCAATCTTCGAGAGGTGGGGAGCGCCTTTGTTTATAGGACGTGTACAGCGACAAACCCACCGCCTGTCCCCCAGCATGATCGTCGTTGCGGTGCTTTTCCTTCTATCTTCCGTCTGCGTTTTATTCGCTGGATAACGACTCGCCAGACAAGCTGGCAAGGAGGCTCAATGAGTCAAGCAGGACCTCTGAATGGATTGAAGGTTGTCGAGTTTGGCGCAATTGGCCCGGTGCCGTTCTGCGCGATGCTTCTCGCTGACATGGGTGCCGATGTGGTTCAAATCACCCGCCCGAATGTGACTGCCTCCGAAAGCGATTTCATCCAACGCGGCCGCCGGTTCGTTTCGCTCGACCTCAAGAGTCCCGAGAGCAGAGACGAAGCGCTGCGCTTGGTATCGGTCGCTGACGTCGTGCTTGAGGGCAATCGTCCTGGGGTGATGGAGAAGCTCGGCCTGGGGCCAGACACGTGCCTCGCGCGCAATCCGCGCCTCGTTTATGGCCGAATGACGGGATGGGGTCAGCAAGGCCCGTTCGCGGCCAGCGCGGGGCACGACATCAACTACATCGCAGTCACTGGTGCCCTCGACGCGATTGGTACGCAAGGGCGCCCGATCGTACCGCTGAATCTCGTGGGTGACTACGGTGGCGGCTCGATGTTTCTCGCGTTCGGCATCCTGGCAGCATTGCTCGCTGCTCAAGATAGCGGCCAAGGTCAGGTGATTGATGCCGCCATGGTCGATGGTGCGAGCTACCTCATGTCTCTCTTCTACCGCCTCCGGGCGCAGGGGAAGTGGCGAGGCCCGCGCGCAACGAACGAGCTGGATGGCGGTGCGCCTTGGTACGACACTTACAAAACGCTCGACGAAAAGTGGGTTGCGGTTGGGGCCATTGAAGAACCGTTTTGGCAGTTGATGCTCACGAAGTTGGGAATCGCTCCAGAAGGTTTCCTCTCGAGAAAGGACAGATCCAACTGGCCCGCCATCCGGGTGACGCTGGAGAGGTTGTTCGGCGAGAAAACGCGCGACGAATGGAGCGCAATTTTCGACGGAACCGATGCATGCGTGAGCCCGGTCTTGACTATGGACGAAGCGCACGAGAACGAACACCTAAAGGCGAGACACACATTCGTCAAGATCGATGGGATCGTCCGACCCGCGCCAGCTCCTCGTTTCAGCAGTTGTCACCTGGCGCATCTCAGGACCAGCCCGGGCAAAGTTGAGATTAAATCGTTAATTGGTTCGTGGGGCGATTAGTATTATTGTTTCAAAAATGTAATACATCACTGGCACGTCCGCAGCATGGACACTGACCAAGCCGCGCAAGCAAATGGTAGCTCCGGCTATGACGTAGGCTCGTGATCGATGTGGGAACGTGACGCTGCGCTGGCGCTGTCACGTTGACGGTGGTGGTCGCGTAAGATGGGCCGATGAAACCAAAATCGCTCTACCACGGCCATCGATTCGCCGCAGCGATCATCAGCCAGGCGGTGCGCTGGTATTTCCGCTTCCAGCTGAGCCTACGCGACATTGAGGAATTGCTGTTCGAGCGCGGCGTGAGCGTCAGCCACGAGACGATCCGCCGGTGGTGCGACACATTCGGTGCGACCTTCGCTTTGTCGCAAACACCTCGCCGCACGCTTCTCGACATGGTGTGAATTGGCCGAGGTCACCCGGAATCCCTCTGCCGCATGATACAGGCAGGTCACGCTCGCCCCCTTGTGAACATACTCCGCTAACGTGACTGTGCCGCGGGCTCCTGTACGCTAGGTCAATGCCGCGAATTTTCCTGCCGGGCGCCGGCCCCCCCATCGACGGTCAGCATCAACACCGCGTAGGTGGCGAGCCAATGCTCCGCCATGTAGTTGCCGCTGACGTGCGGCAACGCGGCAGCCCCATGCCGGCTCGCCGCTTCGCGCATCAGCCGCGCGCGCGCGTCGTCCGGGGGCAGCGCGCTCGCGAGCGATCGAAAGCACCAGGCCCGGCTCAGGTTCAGTCCGTTGAGATGGGTGATGCGGCCATCGGCGTGGTCGCTCACGACGGCAGGGGTGAACAGGCACGATGGCTGGCTTGCCGCCAGACGTGGCAGGAACCGCTCGAACCAGGCGGCGAATTCTCCGGCGTCCAGGGTGCGCCGCATGCATTCGGCCTCCATCAGGCAGGGGGAAAGGAAATCGTCGAGGCTCGGCTCGCCCCATGCCGGACAGTCCGCATCGTCGCCATACCACCGCTTCGCCGCCGCAGCCAGCTGGGTCCTGAACGCGGCATCGCCGACGGCGTCCGCATAATCGAGCGCGAGCCGGACGGCGAACGCCGTGTTGTGATGCGTTCCGGCCCGGTTCGGGTAGGTGGCCTTGGCCAGGAACTCCTCGAAACGCTCCCGGATCAACCGCGCCAACGGCGCCAGCGCCTGCGCCCAGCCGGAATCGTGGTGCGCGCCGAGTGCCGCGGAAAGCTTGAGCAACCACGCCCAGCCATAAGGCCGCTCGAAGTTTTGCCTCAGCGGGTCGCCGAAGTACTCGCATTCCCGTGCGACCTTCGGGGCCGTCAGCGAGGCATCGAACAGCTCACGAATGCGCGGCCCGGCATCAAGGTCGGGAAACTCGCACAGCAGCCGGGCAAGCAGCCAGTAGCCATGCACGCACGAGTGCCAGTCGAAGCTGCCGAAGAACACCGGATGAAGCTGCCGCGGCGTACCGCTGTCGTCCGGCCCCGACCATACGTGGCCCGGACTGCAAGGGTATTCGCGCGTGACGTGGCCAAGCGTCAGGCGGGAGAATTGATCGGCAAGCTCACGGGTCAAACTGGAAGACATGGGTGTGGTTCCAATCGAATCAGGCGGACCTGGCGTATCGTTCCAAACGCTTCGCGACTTCGTCGACCACCTTGACGGGAGCAACTTCCAGCTGCAGGTCATGCGTCGTCAAAACCTTGGAGAACAGACGAACCGCGTCGTGGTTGAAATGAAAATGCCCTTGAATGCCCGAGGAAAACGCTTGGTTCGCGATCGCTTCCAGGTCCTTGTACGACGCGCCCTCGACATCCCCGTAACCGAATTCGCACAGGATGCCGGTGGCAATCACCACCCGCATCAGGATCTGCAGCGCGACCAGCGATCCGACGCCGGCGTGCAGCGCCTCGAGCTGAAGGTGGTATTCCAGCGACAATGCATCGCGTATCGGCCTCGGCAACGGCAGCAACTCCGTCTTGGCCTCCCGCTGCCGGTAACTGGACTGATGCAGACGATAGGCCCACTGGTTGGCCGGCGGTCGCGCCGGTGTCGCACGCCTCGAAACCATGACTACGCCGTCCCTCCGACGATCATCTCGTCCACCCTCACGGTCGGTTGGCCGACGCCCACCGGAATCACTTGCCCCGCCTTGCTGCAGGACGCCTTCCCGGGATCGCACGCGAGGTCGTTGCCGACCATGCTGATGTGGCGGATCGTGTCCGGACCGCGCCCCGTGATCGTCGCGCCCTTGACGGGCGCGGTGATCCTGCCGTTCTCGATCAGGTAGGCTTCCGATGCCTCGAACACGAACTGGCCGCTCGTAATGTCGACCTGGCCACCCTCGAGGCCCGAGACGTAGATGCCGTGCCGCACCGACGCGACGATTTCCTCGGGATCACGATCGCCGTTGAGCATGAACGTGTTCGTCATGCGCGGCATCGGCGGCGAGGCATAGCCCGCGCGCCGGCCGTTCCCGGTCGGCGCCATCCCCATCAGGCGCGCGCTGAGCCGGTCGTGCATGTATCCGCGCAGCACGCCGTTCTCGATCAGGGTCGTGCGCCGCGTCTCGCACCCTTCGTCGTCGATATGCAGCGAACCGCGCCCGCCCTGCAGCGTGCCATCGTCGACGATGGTCACGTTCGGCGAGGCGACCTGCTCCCCCAGGCGTCCCGCGAAGGCCGAGGTCCCGCGCCGCACGCCATCCGCCTCCAGTCCGTGGCCGACCGCCTCGTGCAGCAGCACGCCGTTCCAGCCCGGCCCGACCACCACCGTCATTTTCCCGGCCGGCGCCGGCCGCGACTGCAGTTTGGTGAGCGCGGCCGCCACCCGCTCGTGCGCGAACGCGCGAAGCTCGCCCTCGGACCGGCTTTGTCAAGTTCAGTGCTGGAGGCTGTTCGAATTGATGATGCAAAGGAGTCCTGCTGATTATCGAGCGAAACCTGCGTCGCTCCAGCGGTACCAGCTGGCAATGCGTTCCTTCAGCCGGGCGCGGTGATCCGCAGCCCTCATGCAGTGACGGGGTAACGCGAAGTGTTGCCGGATCGGACCGAAACGTAAAAGGAAAGCCTGGGTGCGCAGCGCATCGCGAAATCCCTGCATCTGGCGCTCACGCCGGCGCGTGGGCTGGTGACTGTTTTCTGCCCGGTTGTTCACCCGGGCACAGGCCTTCACAAACACGTGCTTCACCCCGTCCAGTTCGGGCACCTCTGCCTTTGCCGCCGGGTAGCTGCGCAACTGGTCGGTGACGATCTTCCGGGGTACCGGGTTTGCGCGCAGGATGCGTCTGAAGAAGCGCTTCGCGGCCGCCTTGTCGCGGCGCTTCTGCAGCAGCACGTCCAGTTCGGTCCCATGTTCGTCCACCGCGCGCCACAGCACGTACGGCTCGCCGCGCAGCTTCACGAACAATTCATCGAGATGCCAGGTCGTGCCCGACCTACCACGCACGGCTTTCGTGCAATGGGCAAACTGTGCGCCGAACCGGTCACACCAGTTGCGTACTGATTCGTAGGTCACAGTCACACCGCGCTCAAGCAGCAGCTCCTCGATGTCGCGCAGGCTCAGATTGAAGCGGTGGTACCAGCGTACCGCGCAGCTGATGATCGAGGCCGGGAAGCGGTAGCCGTGAAACGGGTTGCGGGTCTTTGGCATTTCCCCATTCTATCCGCTGGGCGCTTCAAGTTGACATTGCCACGCCGAGCGCCATCGGTTGGCTGGCCTCGTCCGTCGCGAGGACGGTGCGCCCGCCGAGGATGCGCTGCAGGAGCAGGTCGGTGTTGCGCAGGAGGGTGGCGTAGCTCAGGCAGGGTTGGTCGGTCATGGTCGCCGGCGGGTTGGGCGAGGCGAGGTGGCCGGCTCGCCGCGGCGGGCGAGGTGTAATCGGTACTATAGGCGTTTTGGGGCATTAAACGCAATGCCGATAATACGAATTATCGGCATGGCCACACGCCGCGAAAAAGCCGGCCGACGCCGGCGGTTGACATTCAAGCACTTGCGGCTTATTTCAGCTGGAATAACCTCCTTGAAAGAAGCCGTCTTATCTCAATAGCTTGATTAGACCTCGAAACTAGTTCTGAGAAACTAGAGGCCATGCCCAGTGTCGTCGGGAAGAATCCTAGCCGACACGGCAATTGGCGAACATCTCTTCAGCGCCAAGCGTAGTGTGGGATAGAAGTTTTAGGCGCGGTTGTAATCAGTTGATCGCCCACCGCTCGATCGCGAGGTCCAGGAACAAACTGGCAGGCCCCTCCAAATGCAGCGCAAATTTGCTCATTCGAAGCGCTGCTCACGCAATTTGTCTCTTGTCGCTTCATATTCCCGCTCCATCCGAATATCTTGATCTATCTGCTCAAGCTCGGTAACGACCGCTGCCCGAACCTCTGGCGATGGATGCTCCTTAAGCACGTCGAACGCCTGGGCCCGAGTTTCCATAAGTTGAGCTCGAGAGCCGGACCAACTGCTAGGGGTAATCTTAGCGGCCATCGCACGGAGAACGCTCTGCTTGTCAGGCGCCGCGTCCAACAACCCCTTGATCTGCTCGCTGAGGACCACGCTCGCCGACTGTGCCAGTGGCACACTACCCTCGGCCACGTGCGTAAACACGCTCATGGCCGTTGCGACACGCGCGAACCGATCCGGCTGCACCTGGCACCACGCAATCAGGCGATCTAACGGTGCGCTGTTGAGGAATGGTATTTTGCGGCGTACGCCATCTTTGGAAAAAATACGGATCAGCCGGCGCTCTCTCTCGTCTCCGGTAAACACTTCGTCGAGGAGAAGCTCGGGGAAATTGCTGGCGAGGGTGCTGACAATGGGATCCAGCTCGAAACTGTATAGGCGGTAGTCTGCCGATCTAGCACACAGCAGCGTCACAAGACCTTGAACTTCATCGATCGGAGCAGACGCCACGAGGCATCGACCGGCGACGGATTCCATCCCATGGATGCGGTTCTGCGCGAAGCTACCCCTTTTAACAGAGACAAGCGCATGAATGACATCCCGTCCAATCGACAACAATTCATCGCCGGGCAGGTAGCTACTGTCTTTCCCGATATGAAATCGCATCGTCAGTATGTCAAGGCTGACGTAGATACCCTCTTCTCGATCGATCAACTCAGCCAACAACAAGGCCAAGTAGGCGTCGGAGAGCGCTTCATGCATTCGGCCGTAGGCGAGTCGCCTGAATCGCGACACGTCGTACTCTTTGCTACGTGCCAACTCGAGCAGCACCTCAATTCCCCATGGTTCAATGCGACTAACGCCAAGCAAGTAAATAAAATGTGGTCGCAGCACCGAATGGTTCAGTATTCGCTCTTGCATCGCCCTACCCATACCACTGTCCGCGTCATGGGCAGCCTGGATGAAGCCACCTAAAAATATCGGGTGGCGACTCGCAGTAGCTTGTTCATAAGCCATCTCCAATAGACGCTCGAACGTCGCCATCTGATCAGCACTTCCCCGTGCTATCCCGACTCCGAATGAATGCAGTGCGTCGAACTCGCCCGCCCATAGCCTCTCCCCAAGCCGGTCCAACACGCCAAGGTTAGAGGCAGCGCTCTTGCCCAGCGAGATGATCTTCGCTACGACAATGTCGTTACTGGCGGCGGTGACCTCCCCGGCACTCTCGATATGCTCATGAATATGGACCAACACATATGCCTGGATCTCCGAAGCAAGATCCGACGGTGCAGTGAGGCGCTCTAGATCCATCAACCGAGTCACTAGCTCCGGGCGAGCATCGTCACAATCGAAGTGAAGAGTTTGCTTGATCGCAAGCCAGAGCTTGGGCCAACCGCCATGGGCATGGCTACGGACGATATCTTCGAGTACTTCGGGGCAAAAGGCACGCGTCCATAAGCTCCGAAAATGCCCTGCAAACAAAGCACGCGCCCATTCAGAACGCACTGGTTCACTCGAGGCAATCTCCAGCTCCAGCAAATGTAAAAAACCGATATACCAATCGGCCACCTCAGCTGACGTGCGAGGACTCCAGCCGGTATCACGCCGTCGCGCTCCGAAATCAAACATGGAATAGGAAATCCAATGCCTCGCCTCGAGCGCAGCGTGGAAAAGCGCCTGAGCGATCTCCAGGTTTCTGATCGTACCCGATGCGAGCAATTTCGCAATGACCTCCCGCCTCCTCGACGGAGGTGCTTGCGTCCCAGAAAGATGCAGCGACAGCAGTTGCTGAAGTTGGCCAACAAACCCGTTGTTCGCTTCTTCTGCCTTCTCGGACTCAGCAAATTTCAACAGTACAGTTGTCGCGCGATCAAACTTATCATCGTCATAGGCGAGCTGCGCGAGCAAGCGAGCGAAGAAGCCGGCGTTCGGATTCTGTGTCGATGCGAACTCGGGATCACTGGCAGCCGCTTCGATTAGCCGCAACGCAATATCTGGAAACACCGGTGCGATGAAGTGAAATGCCGACAGCATTTTCTCATCAAGCGTACGAATGTCGTGCATCGGCCCGCCCGGGGCCACCCAGCTGTCGGCAAGGCGACGCACCGGTTCGACATCGTGCAGATATCCCAACCGATGGGCGCACGAATAGAACAGTCTCCGATTCTCAAGTTTCAGGATTTCGGCGTTGATCTCATCAGGCGATATGCTCTCGAGAGCGCGTTTGGCCAATCGGTTGGCGAGGGCATGCGGCAGAACCGCACGCCAATTGCCGCGGCTTTGCGTCAGTTGACGACGGAGCAGCTCGGCCAGCCCTCGACTCAAGGTTCGCCGACTGAGCCCGGAAACGGTCGCCAGCACACCCATTTCGTCATTTGATTCTGATAACGAGACATTGAACGAATAGACCAGAGAAAGCACTTCGGCAACCTCCAGAACCTGATCGTCGGGGCTATTGCGCTGCCTGAACAGCCGCTGAAATAAGGCTCCGTCCGAGAAATTAGTGAGTGTCTCGTCCGCGTCGACCCGACCCGCCAGTGCTATAGCGACTCGGGCATTGCCACCTGAAAACTCGGCGATCTTGTCCGCATTAATTTGTCCCAAATCTGGAAAGCGTCGCTGTATTAACAAGGAGACCGTTTTCTCACCGCTAGGCTCGATGTAGATCACCTCCGTTTCTTCTGGGCGATCCTCAGAGACGTCGTATTCAATTGTCAGCAGGCTAAGCTTCGCGTTGCTCTCAGACACCTGCTTTTGCAACTGACGATGGACGTCTGGCGGACAATTGTCGAGCACCAAGTAGACCATGTGGCCGTTAGCGATCAGATATGAGACCAGCTCCGACGCTGTCGGCACCAAAGTCTCCCCCAGATCAGCATAGATCGTGCTGGCCGACGACAACGCCCCTTTGCCAACATCTGTCTCAAATAGCGCTTGCGCGAATCGCGTCTTACCGACCCCGGACAAGCCGGTGATGCGGACCGCCTTGCCGCCGGTCCGCAACCGGTCTCGGACCAGATCGACGCCTTCGAGAGCCGGAACGGGATTTTTCTGCGTCGAGTTCACGTCGATAACGCATGGATGATCGTCCGCCAAGTACGCATCATCTTGCCTTGGTGGAGTCGCCGCCCACCGCCCGAACGACTTCCATCCCGACAAGGGTTTTCCACGCCGAGTGCGGGCCCATAGACTGACACTCGGATGTCGCCGCAGCCAATTGGACAACCGGTCCCGACCGTAGAAATCGAGGAATAAGTCCGCCTTGTTTGGCAGCTGCTCGACGACCGATTTCATCCCACGCAATCGGCTCGCCAGCATGCTGTCCGAGCAGTCGTCTTTTCCGCTGACGATGATGTAAGCACCATGCTGGTCAGCAAGCTCGGCGATGACCGCCTTCAGCGTCCCGCTATCCAACATCTCCTTCCTACAAGCGGCCTCGCCCATTCCGTGCTTCTTGACCTGGATGCCGCAGCTTCCTCGTGGCACGAAGCCGTTGCCGGCCGCCAGCCCGGCGTCCGCGATACGCACATCCAGTCCACCGTCAGGAGCCTCCTGAGCACCGCCCCACGTTACGCAGGTTGACGGCCTCCCCTGCTGAAGCAGCTCGGCTTCGCACAACCGCGCGACCAGTTCACGCAGATCACCGGCATCGAGATCCGAGATGTCCGAAGGTTCCAGTTCAAAGAAAACCATAAGTCATTACCCGTAGCATCAACGTCAATCTCGCTGCTGAGTTCCACGACCGTAAGTGGATGTTCGTAGCGCGATACGAGAGTCAGAATCTCCAGCAACCCGTCCGGATCCGTCTGGGTCAGACCAGCCACATAGTCTTCGCGTGTGCCGAAAAATCCCGCGCATTCCCCACATAGCAAATACTTTGTCACTTGGCGGCTGGTGTACAAGGTCGATCCATTCTTGACCTCTATCGGGTCTTCTCGGCTCCCATGGACCGTCTGCAAGCGCTTGTACGCCCACTTAGGCATCAGGTGACTTTTCCGGAGAAGCTTCTGCTCTTTGCAGAGGGCGCATTCGCCCGTATTGTCAAACACCTCATGCTCGGTTTTCATACTCACCCCGATCGATCTATTTAGATTTCTCCCGTTCCGAGATAGCACGCAGAATAGAGTCCGCCTGCGTAACTACGGACATGGCACACACTTACGCCTCGTAGGCGAGAAGAACATTCCTATGGCAGGAAAAACGAAACATGAAACATGAAGGATCACATCCGGCCGCCCTGAAGACCGCGAGGCGCTAGGAAAAAATTTTCCGGATCGTTTGGCCCAACGTCGGCAGCGATCTTCACGTGCAAGGTGCGCTTCAGGATGCTGAGTCCGTCGATGGCCTGGAGCGTCTGATCAGGCGCGAGCAGCATCGGCATCAAGCGGTAGGCGCCAGCTTTCTTGTACAGATCCAAGAAGGCGCTCAGATTAACGTCGTTGGAAGGCTCCATCGTGAGTGTTCGTGATGCCATCATGGCGACTCTTGAATCACGCAAATCTCTCGGAGGCTCCGACGTGATAACCATACCGTAGTGAGTCGGATGCTTGTCGGAAAAACGACGCACGATGCCGATGTGAATCTCCTCCTCTACATCGGCCAATCCAAATCGCTCCCGCCAGCGTTCAAATATCTTGGAGGCCGCCTCCCGATTTCTGAACACTAACGCCATGAAGGGTGGCGCCTGCGGATACGTCACTCCGTAAGCTGCGCCCCTCCACTCAGCGCGGTTCCATAAGTGTACGTCAACGACCGAGTGAACTTTCACGTCGCGATGATCGGTCATCTTTGAAAAATGGAAGTCCTCAGAGGCCACATCCTCCTTTTTCCCTTCTTTAAGAGTGGAACGTTCACGAACGATGAGAGGGCGGTTGGGTCGAGCTTCGAACTTTTTGGAAGAATGTGTATCCCTTGCCGCGAATCGTGCTACGCCTTTGAAAATGCGCTGTCGACTAATGCAAAGGGAGCCGATCATTGCCGCGCGGTCCATGGCCCCATCAACTCGAAACAACTGGTACACAGCGTCCTTGAGGTTCTTCGCATGACACGTCGCGGAAAAAATCGTGGCTGCCACTTCCAGCAGCATGTTGAGGAAGTCGCCGTATACCGACGGCGAGCCAGGAAAAACCCCTTGCGGCCACCTCATGGTGATCTTCATACGGTCGATGTCTGTCCTAACCTCGAAGCGCGTGATATTTGCTTCGACGACATAGACGTCGAAGCACTCAGCATGAGCAAAGGCATTCACTTCAAACGCTGTCGCGAAGAACGCCTCCACCGTACCAACAATTGCCTCGGCAACACTGATGGCAGTATCACTCGGCTGGTGCGTGACAGTAATCCTTACGCCAAGCACCGAGGTGACGAACATTTGCTGGTCCTTACCATTGAAAATGGCGGGTCGCCACATCGCATCGCCAGCGGGCTGGCCGGCCAGTCGGTTGAAGAACGTCACGACGTCTTGAGCGGACTCGGCATCAGGAATCCAACCCTCTTCCCTCAGAACATCCTCGTAGCCGAGCACATAAAGCAATGTGGCTCGGCTCTGAAACAGGCCGAGTGCTCCCAGAGTGTCTGGGATCATATCCAGCCGTGGCACGTCCACTGTAGAGAGGTTAGCCAACTGGCACGCAAGAATTAAATCAAAGTCATGCAATTGCTCGCCGGCCCGCTTAATAGAAGCCTCGTCATAGGGCAAAGAGCTCAGGCAACCGCGTGCGATCTGAATGATTTGAAGCACCTCGGGCAGGTGCTTCAACTCCACCGCCTGCCAGGCAGCGTTCATCAGCAAAGGAAAGATCGTCGAAGAGAGCTCACCCTCCTCCTCACCTTCGATGAACAACGTAGTAGCGGCTGCTGTGCAACTCGCTCGTGCCGCCCACAACAAACCGGCACTGCGGTATGCAAGAGAGAGTTGCGCGTGCGCACTGACCAAATCATCTGCATGCTCCTTCTTTGTGAGCAAGCGGGCAGCCTTGCCCAGAAGGCGGATCATTTCCATGTTTTCGTCGAAATCAAGCTGATGCGCACGTTTGAGCAAGACCCGCGCACCCTCACTTTCACCGGTCCGTTTGGCGACGAACTCGGACACTTGATCAACGAGGTCGCGATACCCGTGACTCTTCCCTGCCGCCACACCGAGTACCTCGACTAGTTTGGTCAGACGGTTGACGTCAAACTCGCCCATACCTTCGGCTTTGACAAGGACATCCGAGAACTGGGGCCATAGAGATGCGAGTCGCTCTGAATCGCCATCTCGCATAGCTTCGTTAGCCTCAATAGTCAAAAGCGAGGTCCGTGCCTCCAAGGCATTGTTTGGACGACTGGGATCGCTTGCCAGATCGGACAGCCTCGACGAGAGGCGCGCGATTCGGGGCCTAAGCCCGACTTGCGCCTCTGACAAATGCCCATGGACAACGATATTGAAAAGTAGCTGCATCAGGTTGCACAGCATTTCCAGGTTTTTTGCGTGGGCGTCATCGATGACCAATGCTTCGAACGCCTCATAACCGTCAACAACGGCCTTGATATCGTCAAACCACCAAAAGGCGGTCCACTGAGCCTCGTAGCGGGCTGTGAACTGCTGGCGCTGCGTTCCACCATCATCCGCTAGACGGATCGCCCGGCTGAATTTTCCGTCGACGTCAGTTCTGGGTAGTTCCAGTTCGCGGGCGAGTTTGGCGGCCACCAACGCCTCAGCCGCGCGTTGCATCTTCATGCCGGCGAAGGCCGTGGGATCGGTCAGTTCCTTCTCTATGTCCTCTAGTTGCTGCTTGCGCGAGTAGTCGGACGGCCCAAGTTCGCGCTCGCTAACCTTGTCGCCGATGCCTAGGTAGTTATACGCGAGATCGCGCCGATTGTTGTTGATGACCTCGTCGACAATCCAACTGCGATCATGGATCGTCACTGTGACGCCATACTTTTCGCTCAGTTCCTGCTCGACGCGAGCTCGGTCTTTTGCCCGCGCTGCTCTCGATGTGACAAAGAAAACTTTCTTGTAACCGCGCTTCGTATCGACGATGCCAGCCACATCGGATCGCGCCTTGTCAGCCCACGTCTTCTTCGCACTGAAAGCAAATGCCCACCGCTCGCTACCGCTATTGGCCAAGCCACAATAGAGCTTGCCGATCTCGTCGGCGACTGGAGTCGTTTCGGTGTCCGCCTTGCTGTCGCCACCGCCCTCCGGCCCCGTGGCAGCCCTCAAGTTTGGACAGATGGTGCGCTCGCAAAGCTTGCGACAAAACAACTCGAAGTCGTGCGTCTCATTGCGCTCGGTGATACTGTCCAGGTGATATGAAAGGATTTCAGGCTTCAGTCGGTACAGATCGCGAGTGGTCGAATCCGAATAGCGTTCTGGCCGCAATTGACGCATGAACTCAGACGGTGAAACGAGCTTTTCTTGAGCCTTCTTCATCTGAATATGCCCTTATTTTTGCAGTACGTACCGAATAGACCGGCTATGTCAACATGAGTGAGCAAGTACAACCCATGACGATATGTGGCTTCAGACAAAGATGACTTCCTCATTGGTCATTCCCTCCCTGGTTCGTCCCGCGAGATATGCTCGTGTCTTCGGATTATCGATCCGGTTAGGCCAGCGTTGTTCTATCTCTCATCGCGTAGTAAGCGCAAGGCATCTACGGCAGCGTGTTCACGTCTCCAAGCCAAGTCCCGGCTGTCCTCGCACGATACACGATGATGGTAGCAAGATGCGGCATCGTGGTTCGGCGTAGCTCGCCGACTTCATTCGCCTGAAGTCCGAACACCATAGCCTCAACTGTGTCCTCATATTCCTGCTAGCGGAACGCGTTGCGGCGCGTCGCAAGGACGCTCCGGCTGCCCCCGCATGAGGCGCAAATCGATCGAGCCAAAGCTGCACGCACTTTCTAACGTTAGCTATTCATTGCTGTTATTTTCTACCTTGTTTGATCAGGCATACGGTCCGGGGCTTGGATGCGCAAAACGCGTAGCACCTTCCCGCCCATGATGGCACTGCCACATCAAGGAACTCAGTTTTCTTGTCTATAGCACCAAGTGCTATAATACCGGGGGCATTTTTAACGGATTCCGGCAAGAGTGGATTGCAATGCGCAAGACGAGATCACCCATCATTGAAGCCGTCCGCGCCACGGCCGAAGGGCTTCACGGGGTCGGCCCGGTCGATCAGGTTACGCTACGCGAAATTGACCCACTGTGGTTGCCACCGGTGGAGCCGTTGGAACCCGCCGATATCAGGCGCATCCGCGAAAGCACGCATGTAAGCCAAGCAGTTTTTGCGCGCCTATTGAACACGAGTCTTTCGACTGTTCAGAAATGGGAGATTGGTCAGAAGAAGCCTGCGGGCACAGCACTTAAGTTGCTGCATCTGGTTCAGAAGCGCGGCCTGGAAGCCGTCGCATGACTGCGATGCTCAGGCAGCACTTGACCCGGCCGCCAACGCGCTGCCCAGCCGTTGGCAATGGAATCCAACCCGTCGGCGTACTACCTTTTTCCCGATGGCTCCCAAGTAAAGGTGATGTCGCATGAATGCAGATATTCTCAAAAGAGTTGTACGCGCCATTGCCGATGGTTCGCAGTCTGACTTAGATCGGCTTGCCGACAAAATCGTCGAAGCAGAACGCAAGACCGGCCACGTTAGGTTGGCTGAGCAGCTCGAGGCCATCCTCAAGCAGCCTAAGACGAGGCGTGCCCCGCCATCGCCGACGTCGCCAGCCGACGTTGAGCGCACGCTCAAAGAGTTGCCCATGAGTCGGCGTCACGGAGAAACGCTGGCCACGCTCATCCCGCACGATCAACTGGAGCACCACATGGTGCTGCCCGAAGCTGTCGAGCAACGCTTCGCCCGCATCGAAGCCGAGTACGCAGCACGCGACCGGCTGCGTACCTTCGGGCTCAAGCCCCGCAAAACCGTGCTGGTCTACGGCCCGCCTGGTTGCGGCAAGTCGCTGGGCGCCAAACGGCTCGCTTGGAATACGGGCTTGCCGCTAATGAAGGTGCGCTTTGATGTGCTGATCTCCTCGTTCTTTGGCGAGTCGGCCCAGAACCTACGATCTATCTTCAGCAGTGCCCGCGAAAAGCCATGCGTGCTTCTGCTTGACGAATGCGACTTCATTGCGCGATCGCGCACGGCTTCCAAGGACATCGGCGAAGTGTCGCGCATCGTCAATTCGCTGCTGCAACTCATGGAAGAGTACGACGCGCCAGGCCTGCTTGTCGCGACGACGAATCTGGAGTCCGCGTTGGACCCGGCGCTGTTCAGGCGCTTCGACGACGTGTTCGCCATCCCGCTGCCGGGGAAAGCCGAGATCGAAAAATTGCTGAAAATGACGCTGTCCAGTGTGCGGATGGACAGGCCCATCGCCTGGGAACCTCTGGTCGCCAAACTCGAGGGTTCATCGGCCGCAATGGTCGTGAAGGCCGCCCAGGACGCCGCCAAGGCTACCGTGCTAGCCGGTCACCCGTCCTTGTCGCAAGACAAGCTACTCAAGGCCGTCGAAGAACTGCAGCGGCACGACGCCGCACAACGGGCGTAAGTCATGCCGGAAGCGCACAACTTCGAGCATCTGCCGCTTTTGCTCCGCTACAAGGGACATGCACGCCTTCCGAGCGGAGGAAAAACCAACCCGCAGACGCTGGCGAACAGAAACGCCCGGCAAGCGCACAGCACGGCCCTGCAAGGTGCTGTGCAAGCGCTCTCGGGCAACTGGAAACAGCGGCAGGCGCAACGGCAAGGCCAAGCACTGCCGGTCATACCGAACGGCATCCCCATCCTGCTCAAGGTTGACACGGGGCTGGACCTAGATGTTCTAAGAGACCGCTTCGATTTCGAGATTGTGGCCGAGCAAGAAGAAGGCTACGTTATTGTCGCATCAGAAGACATCGACGTTGCGTCGTTCCTCGCAATGGTCGATGGCTTTGCCGTGAATGTTCATGGCTCGGCAACCATCGCTAGTGTCCATCGGTTGTTCGACGACCCCGACCAGACCGACCGGCTGGGCCGCATCCTGTCGGAACGGCTCTTCGCTGATTGGGGAAACATCGCGGACGATCAAGACTTCATTGTCGATATTGGGATCGCCTGCGCCGGTACACAGGAAATCCCATCGGTACCGAAGCGCGGCAAGCGCGACACCGACGCCACATGGGCCGCAAAAGAACTAGCCTGGTCCCAAGCGCGGAACGACGCCTACGATGCGTGGGAAGCGCTGAAGATCGAGCGCGAAAATCAGATCGAGAGTTTCCGCGCCTTCTATCAGGCTGAGGTCCTTCACAACATTGAGGGGGCACCCTTCGACGCGGGTGTGCTACCCGACAGCTTCACGGTTCGACTCGAGATATCGGGAAAAGGGCTCAAAGACTTCGTCCTGAACTACCAGTATATCTTCGAGGTCGTTGAGCCAGAGGACATCGCGCTCCCCCAAGCTGTCGCAGGCCAAGTAGGTCAAGTTGGTCAGCAGGTCACTCCGACCCCTCCGAATGCTGACGCGCCGACGGTCTGCGTGGTCGACAGCGGCATTCAAGAGGAACATGCCCTGCTGCAGCCGGCCGTAGATCAAGCCGCGTCATACTGCTTCCTGCCAGAGATGGCCGCCACTGCCGTCGCCGACGAAGTCGCACCAGGGGGACATGGTACAAGAGTGGCGGGCGCCGTGCTCTACGGCGAGGAAGTCCCGAAGATAGGTGCACCTAAGCTGACCTTCTGGATTCAAAACGCACGCGTGCTCAATGCGCAAAACCTCATGCCCATCACGCTCTTCCCGCCAGAAGCGATACGTCGGGCTGTTGAGCGTTTCAACGATGGACCGCGGCAGACGCGTATCTTCAATCACTCTATCAACGCACGTGGCTACTGCCGCACGCGCTACATGTCGTCGTGGGCCGCAGAGATCGATCAGCTTTGCAACGAACGGGACGTGCTCATCGTGCAGAGCGCGGGCAACCTTCCGCTTGATGGAGCCGCCCCCTTCATTGGCATCCGCGAACACCTTGCCGCCGGCCGGGACTACCCTGCCTACCTGTCGGAAAATTCCGTCCGAATCGCCAATCCGGGGCAAAGCCTCCAAGCCTTGACCGTTGGCTCTATCGCCTACGACGTCGCGGAAGTCGGCCTATGGCGTAGCTTCGCGATCCAGCCCGACGGGCCTTCGGCCTTCTCGCGGACGGGACCAGGCATCTGGAACGTCATCAAGCCGGAAGTGGTCGCCTATGGCGGTGACGCGGTCCGCACCACCGGCAACCCGCCTGACATCCAAGGCGGTGGCCGCATTCCGGCCGCTTGCCCGGAGCTGGTGCGGTCAACACTGCACGCGCCTGGACCTGCATCCGATCGGGACGATGCAGGTACCTCCTATGCAGCGCCCAAGGTAGCTCGTATCGCGGCACAAGTGCAGCGGGTTCTGCCCGATGAACCTGCACTGCTCTACCGCGCACTCATCGTGCAGTCCGCGCAGTGGCCGGCTTGGGCGGAAGATCTACTGACGCGCCTGCGCAATCCGCCCGATAACCTGATGCAAGCAGAGAAGCAGGCCCTGCTCAACGCAGCGTCGCATGCGCTGCGCTGCCTGGGGTACGGCATCCCTGACCAGGAACGCGCAACCGTAAACACCGATCACCGCACAACCTTCATCACCAGCGGCGACACCGAGATTCACGCAGCCGAATGCCACGTCTTTCAGGTACCGATCCCGGCAGAGCTTCGCCAGCAGGCGGACGAATTCGACGTGCGAATTGACGTCACGCTGTCCTATGTGGCCCAGCCTCGTCGCACACGTCGGAACTTGCGGCGATACCTTTCGACATGGGTTGACTGGAAGGCCAGCAATCTTGGCGAGGGGCTGAACGACTTCCGGGTACGCGCCCTGAAGAACGCCGCGAACGATGACGAACCTCTACGCGGATCGGCTTTGCCGTGGACGTTGCACGAAAAGCCGCAATGGGGAGTTATCCGCGATCACAAGCGTAACAGCGGTACGGTGCAAAAGGACTGGGCAGTCGTGCGGTCGAACGCGCTGCCTGACCACTTCTGCATCGCTGTCGTCGGACACCAAGGCTGGAGCCATGACCCAGATTCGGCTGCGCGCTATGCCCTTGCTGTGACGTTTGAAGTCTTGGGCCAAGAGATCGCGATCTATGAGCCGCTACGCTCGGCCGTCGCCGAGTTGCAAGCAGAGGCGGGCGAGATTGAGGCTGAAGCCGAAGTAGAGGTTGAGGTCGATGAGTAACCGGACCTCAGAGGCCGCAAGCGTCACCGCTTCAAGCTGAGCGTGAAGACAACCGTCTCTCGCATTTCTGCTACTCACCCTGCCCTAACGAAGGCCATGCAATATTGTCTAACGCATTGATTTCTTGCCGCGCAGCGTTCCCATATCTCCGAACGATTTTCAGTCGCTCTTCATTCGCGGCAAGGGATCGGACGAGCTGTTGGATTTCCTGTTCGCTCACACCGGCTTGCTTCAAGAGCGCGATCTGCGGCATCACCAGTGTCCCCAACTCGATGGGGCCAACAGGGTCATGACCGGGGTTGATTTGTGCCACTTGGAACCGCGCTCGCAAACGAGCATCCTCGATCGTTCTCGCCGCTCGATTGATCGCTTCATCGAGCGCCGCGCGATCTGCAGGGCGCAACTCCTCAAGATCGGCGACAGACAACAGTTGCTCATGCAGACATTGGGGCACCTCGATGGCTAACGTCTGCTCGGTGACGTCCGGAGCAGGACCGTTTGCGGTGGCGGGTAAGACGGGCACCATTAGTCCAGTGCATTGCGCATCCGCATTAAAAATATATCGATGCACTGCGTCCCGCCGAATCTTCCTATAGCTGCTCTCGACTCGTTGCTCTAGCTTCGCGAGTTCTTGCTGCTGCTTTGCGACCTGCTCGTCCACTGCAGCTTTTTGGTATAAGGGGATGACCGTAAAAAATAATCCCCCAGCCGTCAATACCGTGGTTAGAACCTGCGCGATGTGACTTGCAATCGGCACGTACCGCTCAACAGTTTCAAACCAGTTTTTCTTTGTCATGTCTTTCCTCAACGAGCACCACCCTCGCGTGCCCAGTAGGTTCAGCCATACTGCAAGAAGTTGATAGGAAACGGCTGATAGAAGCCTTTGTGGCGTTGATGCGGGCGAAGCTCCCCGCACGTAGGTCGACCGGTTCTACTGGCTTGCGCAGGCAACAACGACGGTCAAACCATGAATGTCGGCAAAGGTTTTCTCTGTGACGGCCAGGGGCGCACCTAGATCGGCGACAAGCCGCAAGACTAGATGGGCTTGTCGGCCGCTTCCCGATCAGCGTCAATGTTGACGGGCGTCGCCCGGGCCCGCCCTGGCTCTGATGATTGCGTTCACCTCGATCCTCAGTCCCAACTCAGACTACTCGCCGCGACCCGCGGCGAGCCGCGCATGGTACTTCGCGCTTTCCTGGCGCATGCGCTGCTGCTCCGCATTGACGTAGATGGTGGTGGTCTGCAGCGAGCCATGGCCCAGCACCTGTTGCAGGACCTCGATCGCCATGCCGGCCGCGACCGACTGCGTCCCGAACGTGTGCCGAAACGCGTGCGGCGAGGTGGCCGCCAGTTGCCGGCGAGCGGACTCGTCGAGATCCGGCAGCTGCTCGAGCAGGCGCTCGAGCGCGCGCGTCACCACCCGACGTGCCGCGCGCGGCGTGTAGCCGGCCACACGCGTCACCTGGCCGGTGTCCGTCACCCCAAATTTATCCCGACTGGCGGGGGTGGGCGGCACCACGGTCGGCGCCACCAGCGGCACGCCGTCGGCATTGCCGCCAGGCGCATCCAGATCCAGGCCACGATCCTGCCAGTGCTCGCGCAAGGCCTCCACGGCGTCCTCGGTCAGCGGCACGATGCGCTCTTTGTTGCCCTTGCCGACCAGGCGCAGCATCCAGGTCGCCGGAATCTCGTCCTCGGCCGGCCACCACTGCAGCCCGCCTCGCTCCGCCGTCACGGCTTCCTCAATGCGCAGGCCGGCATCGCCCATCAGCAGCACCAGGGCCCGAGCCACGCGCCAGTCCGGCCCCTGCGGGCCGAATCCTTCGGAGCGATCGGCGAGCTCCGCGCGCACCCGGCTCCACACGTCGATTGGCAGCGCCCGCTGCACCTGCAGCTTAGTCGCCCGCTTGACCGGCTTCGGGTCGGTCACGGCCACCCACGGGTTGCCGGCCAGGTAGCGGACCTTCACCAGCCAGTCGAACGCCGCGCGCAGCGTGCGCACCGCGTAGCGCTGGCTGTCGAGCGACAGCGGCGTCAGCGCGAATGGTCGCCAGCGGCCCGAGGCACGCGAGGCCGGCGGCCCGCGGAACGCCTCCGACGGGTTCGCCAAGAAAGCCTTGTAGGCCTCGCAGTCGTCGACGAGGATCGAGGACATCGGGCGGCCGCGCTCGAGCACGCACCACAGCACGAAGCGCTCAAGTTCGCGCCAGTAGGCGCGCTGAGTGGCCACCTGCCCATCGTAGCGGTGCAGGTAGGCGAACACCGCGTCCAGATCGTGCGCGGCCGAGATGTAGGGAAACGCCGGCGCGCGGTTCGCGCCGCGGGCGCCGGCGAGCTCGTGCGGCACCACCAGGCGGTGGATCGGCACCAGCTGGTCCCGACGCAGCGCGACGCGCGTCTCGGGTGCGGCCAGCAGCGGATCAACCCCATCGACGTCGGCATCCACCGTCTGGCCGATCGTCTCGGCGTGGCGGCGCAGCCAGGCCACCACGGTGCGGGCTCGGCCGACGCCGATGCGCGGCACCGAGCGCCACCAAGCTCCGCCTCGGCGGTTGCAGTACGCGACGAGCTCGCCGACCGTACGCACGTCGACCTCGGCCAGACGCTGCGCAACCAGCGGCCGGAACCAGCGCGCGACGGCGTGAGCCGCCGCTGGCGCGGCCTTGGCCCAACTGCCGGCCGCCAGCTCGATCATCTGCAGCGACACGGGGGTCAGGCGCGGCTCACCGTACTTGCGAATGGACGCCTGCAGATGCTCGACCAGAACGGGCGAGCCCTCGCGCAGCGCGATCGACACCAGGTCGTCGCGCATGGTGCGCAGCAGGCGCTCGACGTCCAGCACATCGTGCTCCTCCGGGTCGAAGTACAGCCGTGCGATGGTGGCGATCGGCAACCCTTTGACACGCGCGCGCAGCGCCGTGAATTCGGTGCGCGAATAGGTCCGGGGCGGCGGCAGCTCGAGCTGCTGCGGGCGATTGGCCATCGTCAGGCCCGGGCCGTCTTGCGACGGGCAGGCGCGGCGAACTGCTTGCGCCAGTCGGCCTCCGGTACCGCGTCGAGCGCGAGGATCGCGGCCTCGCGCGCCTCGTCGATGGTGGCTGCAGTCACACGTGCAATGCGTCGACCTGTCTCGACGTCCGACACCGAGTATTCGACACTTGTGATCGAGCGCAAGCGGCTGGATCGGTGGACAGCGAACGTGCGATCGCGGTACGTGAACGGCACGCCGATCACCTCGATGCGCAATCCGATGGCCAGTGCGATCTCGAACACGATACCGTCGACGCGGCGGGCCGAGGTGCTGGAGGTGATGGTAGGACGAGTCATAGGTCGTTGTCTGTGGGGGCTCGCGGGGCTCGCACGCCAAACAAGGATCTAGTCGGCTGGCGCAATACCGATCGCGTCGTGGTGCCGTCAAACGCCTGCCTCACGACGACGGGATCGTGCGCGGCGAGCAGTACCCGGCAAGCGTTGCTGCGCCGCTCGGCGAGCCGTTTCTCGACCGAAGACGCAGGCGTTGACGACACCGTACAGCCGCTGATCAACAGCAACAGCATCACCAGGATTTGCCGCTTGAAACGGCGCAGGAGCGACGCGACCGCGCGCAGTTCGATAGACCGTCTGCGGCTTCGACGTTGACCCAGAGGCGCAGCGCTCATCGCTTGCCTCCCCGCACGCCACGTGGCCGAGCCTCCTCGCCGTGCCCGTGCCATGGCTCGACGACGTCGCGCGCACTGACCTGCGCGAGCTGGGCCGCATTGGCATCCACGTGCGCCGGCTCGGCGAGGCGGGTAAGCCTCGCGTGGGTTGCGTGGTAAATGGCCTGCGCGTAGGCGTGTCCGTTGGTGGTCACGATGCTTCCTCAATCAATCCAGTGACGACGCCGAGTCACGCGGCGGTGTGGCGTCGCCGATCAAAGCGTTCAACCGTGCCTGATCGGCTTCGAACTCCTCGACGGCCAACGGATCAGCGGGATCGGTCAAATCCTGCATCAGGCGCTTCCAGAGCACGAACGCCCCGTTGGCGAAGTCTTGATATATCTGCTTGCGATTCGGATGGGGACTGCGCTCGGCGTCGGCCAGGCATTCAGGGATGCACGATTCGGTGCGATCCGTCAGGTGGCGCGCCGTCATCATCTGGCGATGCGGCATCGCAAACCTCGAGTCAGGACAACACACTGGGTACGACACGGGTTGGCGTCCCAAGATTCCGGCCGAGGCGGCCCCTGCCCGGGCTCGGCACTCACGGTCGATGCCATCGGGCGAAATCAAGGGTTTACCCTATATTCAGCGAGGCACAATCCGGCGCCAGGCCATTCTAGACCATTAAATGCAAGTCTGCTAATGGTGCTTAGCGGACTTGACGACGCCCACAAAAAACCCGGCCAAAGCCGGGTTCGATCTCGCAACGCGCCGTCGCGCGCGTCGCTCTATTCGGCCGCACCGCCAGTCCGCTCGGGCGGATCGCGTCGTAGCGGATGCCCCTGCAGCCATTCATACGTCGGATGCTGAGCAAAAGGCATCGACGTGTAGGTAATGCCATCACGGAGCGGTGCCAGCGCCTCAAAGGACAAGATAATCGCGTCTTGACCACGGAATCGGCGTGACGGATAGAGGGCTCCATCGGGGCGCTGGTCCGGGCGGACTCGTTGCATCGCCTCATGCAGCCGAACGCCGAACCATTGTGTCCAATCATAGTCGGGAGCCGACAACTGATCATAGATGCCCAACAGGCTCGACGCCGGAGCACCGAGATCCCACACGCGCAGCTGCCGCGGAAAAGTCAACGTCGCGATCAATCCCGTTCGTTCGGCCTCAGCGTCCAGATAGAACGTGCCAGGTCGACGTGCATCGTTCCGCGCAAACCTCGCCTCCCAAACCGCAGTGTCGGGCATGAGGCTCAAATAAAGCCACCCAAAAGGCGCCGAACCGAGTGCTGCGATCAATGCCTCCGGCGGACCGAACCGATACGGCCGCCAAACCCGATCGGGCAGGATCCCCGCAGGGGAGGAGGCGGCCCGGTGAAGTACCGGGCCGACGACACGAGTGCTCCGCGCCAATGCGTCGACGAGCTGTTCCACCGAAGGTATTGCCTCAGCAATATCCTGCGGTGGTCCTACAAGTTTATGTTTTCCCATTTCATGGCCGTTTCAAAAGGCCACGCTCTCTCCCGGTTGCGGAATCAACGCGATCACGCGGCGTTGCCGTTCGATCGCGGGCAAATTTAGCAGCCGACGCTGGCTAGCGTGCGGCGCACCCCGCCCTTCGAAGAGCTTCCCGGCCAATACCTCCGCCGGCGCGAGCTCGTTGAGTTCATCCCGTTCGGTTACAAAGAAAGCGTGGACCTCGGTTTCCAAGGCGCCACGAAGCTTATCGAGAACTTGGGGCAGCAATTCCGGCACGGGCTCAGCAAATTGCCATGCCGGAAAAGCTCGTCCATTGGCCTGGCCTCGCGGCCGAACGCAGTAGAACCGGCCAGCCTCCACCGATCGGTAAAGGCTCGCTATCGACAGCGCCACCAACTGTTGTTCGATAACCTCCGAAGGCTTCAAGTTGGCGACAGGCAATGTATCGGGTGCTGCCTCGACCACCCTATCCGAAATCAACATCGACGCCAGTCGGCGCTCCAACGTGTCGCGAATGATCGAGTGAACCGTTTCTCGAACGTCCGGCGACACTTGGTTACGAAGGGACACTTCGATATCCGACGTGAACAGTTCCGCGACATCTCGCGCGATGTGGTTCGGGTTGAGATACTGCCCCTCACGGATCACCGGGCGAATCTTAATGTCGATGATCGGGCGGTCTTCCTTGATTGCCTGTGCCATGCTTAGAACTCCTTAGGCCGATTTGGGAGGCGCGCCAAGCGGGTGCATCCGCCGGGCAATGGCAGCAGCGCTGCCGGTCTCGAACGTACGCTCACGCGACCACCGATCCACCAGTTGGCGAACCGTAGCGGCAGCGAGAGAGCGCCTTTCGAGGAAGTTTTGGACGAACGGCCCGGCGATCTCTTCAAAAAAGAAATCGCGCATCATCCGACTGAGACCACCGCCCAGCGTATAGTCGAAAGTGCCCGCTATGAACGCATCTTGCGCATCGAAGAGTAGCCCGAGCTCGGCCAGTTCCTCAGCCAGCGCCAGCTGGGTGGGACCGTCGAGCATCTCCGGACGCGTCTCGTTCAGAAGGCTCTGCCAGACACCCATCGCCGGGCTCGCCAAGCCCGCCGCTTGCCACGACAACATCGCTCGATTGTCGTGCTGCTGCTCCTGCAATGCCTCGAGACGGCGCATCCGGAGCAAAACCATGGTTTCCTTCAGGTACGCAGAATCCAGACGCAGTTTCAACCACATGCGGCGGTTGCAAACCGATATCGCCTGAGAGGGTCGCTGGGTCACCTCTCCATCTAGGGCTTCCAATTCCGCAACAACGTCAGCGATTTGGCGCTGCACGCGTGCCAAGTCCTCGCGCGCTCGATCCAGTGCTTCGGTCCAATCCCTGACATATGCTTCAGCTTGAGCAAAACGTCCCGGGGCAAGCATGTCGGCAGACGACTGAGCGTGGTACGACGCCCCGTTTGGCCATGATGGGCAAACGGAAGACTGGTAGTCGGCAGGGGCATCTGTCGTCGTCATGGCGAATCCTCAAAAGTTAGAGGCAGTTTATCATAGTTCTCATAGTTCGCAAGTGACGCATTCTTATCATCTCGATCGTGCCCCGACAAGGATAGTTATCACCTGTGCGATTTCCAGCGGCAGCACCCGCCGCGCCCCTCCTCCCCTGCCCGCCTAGCCGGCCACCAGCGTGAGGCAGACCCGCACCAGCTCGAGCGCGGCGAGGAGCACGGCCAGGCCAACACCGCCGCAGCCGAGCCGGGCCAGCTGGACCACGCGGCGCGCGCCGGCCGGATGACGATCGGCCGTCACGATCAGACGATCGACGGCGGTGAGCAGACGAAGATGAAATTTGAGCATGGTGGTGGGGATCAGAGCGCCGATGGGCCGGCAACGGAAGCATTGTTCCGGAGCCGGCGCCGCGATTCCTCTTGTGGGTTCTTCGCGGCAGTCACGGGCGTTCGTGCGGGTCGGCAGGCGGGATCTCGACGCGGGATCGAACTCGAAGGGCGCCTTGACGGTGCGACTCCCGCCACATATCCGTAAGGATTTTGACAGTTTCGTCACACTTCAACTTACCATTTTGTTACGATTGTTTTACGGGGAACCGCTTTGAGCCTCGTGCCTTGCACTGCCCCTGGTGCTCGCCGATGAATCATCTCAGACGATTCATCGGCGCTTTTTTTGGGGGCCGCAAAAAGGGCCACGGCGCGGCAGCAGTCGCTGACCAGAAACATCGGACGCACCGGTGCCGGTCGCGCCCCTCAAAGCTCATCAAGCACGGCTCGCAGTCGATGTCTTCCCTCACGGTCAATGCCGACGGTACGAGTTATCGGCATTGACGGCGCACCAGAAAAGCCCGGCCGAAGCCGGGTTGCCAACGCCTAACTCACCTGCGAAGTACCAGGTACACCGCCAGTAACGGCATGGCCGTGACGGTGATCGCTGCCAGTGGTTGATACTGGCCGTAGGTGGCCGGCCATAGCGCCGACAGCCCTCGGTCAATTGCCGCCAGCGCGATCAGCAGCGCCATGGCCACCAGCCCCCTGCCCCTGCGACGGCGAGCTTCCTTGGCCACGAGCGAAACAGAATCCCCTCCGCGTCCGGGCGATGGCGTCATCGCCCGGCACCTGGCTGGGCGTCTCGACGCACGCACTGACCGGATCGCCGCGCCCGTCGCCGGAGAACAACTCCCCGGAGATCAGCACGATAGGCTTCGCTGAAAACAACGGTCGGCGTGGTGGTGCCCCCTTAGCTCATTAGGGCATCGAGCGTCAACGCAGCGAAGGTCGCTAGTCAACGGCCACCGTGATTACAACGGCGATCGCCAGACACGTCCACGCAGCACATATCGCCGAGGCGGCCCGTGTACGCATCGCTGGAATCGGTACTGCTTTCTCTTTTCCGTCGATTTTTACGAGTCATCAGAAATGACGTTGCGTAGACTGGGTCGGGCGGCTGCATTCGGAGTATTAATGTCCATTGCCAACCAAACTTTGAAGACAAAATTGAAAGGTGTTTCGTCGAAGCACCAAACCAAATAAGGATTTTTGGTATGCCTAAACTTGTCCAATCCGCCAATTCTCTCTACATGGCTGAAGTAACCGCTAGAATGGTAGACACCAATATTGACGCTGCCAAAATCCTTGCGGGCGCGACACACATGCGCCACAAAGTTGCTAAAAGTAAGATCCTCCCGATGTACGAGGACGCGGAGCATGCCAAAGCCGGTAGTTGGCTGCGCGTACTTATGGTTGGCAGACTTATTACATGCGCACAAGGAGCCTACCGCTCAATTGAACCATTGGTCTCGACGAACACAGCCGATTTCCGGAAAATCAAGTTACCCACCTATTACTCCGACGGCAAGCACATTCTCTTCTCGAAACAAATACTTCAAGAGCCCCTAAATTTATTTCCTGGACTCTCAACTCAAAATCTAGGAAATAGTAAAGAAGCGTTCGATGCACACTTCATATGGGTCCATCCAGAAGGGAAAATCAGTGACGCAGGGTTTTCCGATATCTCAGAAAAGGATATGATTACCCATACTCCGGAAAAAGTTCACCCCAAAACTTTCGCGGTACACACGCCATTAACACGCGCGATACTTACAGAGGAGTACAACCGGTCCATGCTATATGACTGGCGCGCATCGGACCTCGAAGTAGTCTGCACGAAACTTGATAAAAAATTACCGCTCGTCGGCATGGAAGTGGAAGTTTCCAATAGCAACGAATTCACTATTAAAGTCGATTTTCAAACAGCCTTAGTTCAGGCCATCAATTTTCTCAATATAATAATTGAATACGAGAGCAAATTCCGAGAAGGTGGTTGCGAACATTACAACCAACTTATTGATAACATGAAATTTATAAACGCCAATGATGAGATCGCTTCGGTTTCAAAGATCCTGGTAGATGCAAAAGAAAACTGGAAGTCGCACCGAAAGTCATTCGCCGGCGAGCTTACAGCATACAGAGAGATATTGATGAACGCGCGAAAGACCATCAGAGAATAAGTATAGTTATCACCTGTGCGATTTCAGTGAACGCGACGCCGACGTCCACGCGCCCTGCCCCGTCGAGGCCGGCCCGACTGGATCATCTGGAGCACGCGGGACAGCACCACCAGGGCGCCACCGCAACAGGCGAGCACGGCCAGTTGCAGCACCCACTGCGCACCGGCCCGGTGGAGATCGGCCGTCAGGATCAGGTGATCCACGGCCGTCAAGAGAAGACGGATTTCTCGCACGGGGGGTGGGCGCGAGCGCCGGGTTGATGGCAACACCGGCAGTGTCCCTGCGCCAGCGTCGCGATTCCTCCTGTGGGATCTTCGCGGTGGCCGTTCAGGCGTGGCCAACCCAGGCCTCGGGCAGCCGTCACGAGCGCACCGGCCAAGAAAAACCCGGCCGCGGCGGGCTATACCTTGCAGGGGTGTTTGAAATCAGCGATTGTCGACGAACTCCACGGGGCTCCGCCGTTCATCGCGAAGCATTCGGTGCGTTACCAACTCCATGTCGTATGAGCTCCAGCGCAGCTCGAAGACAGAGTCGAATTTTGCGTCCTCCAATGTCACCCAGAGCTCCGGCCCCGCTCCGCCTCGCAGAAGACGAACGGCAACCAAGGCATGCGGCTCCCGAACACCGAAGATGTTCCACGGGGACACCGCCAGCACTTGCACCATCTGGTCGGGCCTTTCGGTCTCCAGCCGCCTGACATGCGCCTCGAGCTCGTGAAAAGACTTGACGTCCAGTTCCGGCTCGGCCGGCTGCACCGCATCGCGAATCCCCGAAAAGCTCTCCATAGCTGGAACGTTCACGCTCCCGTCCCATGAGGCTTGGTTGCGCGGCAAGGCGCCGGCCGGATCGTTCACGTCCAGTCGATCGCCTTCATCTAATTGGTCGACGAATAGCACCAGGTTCGTGCCACCAGTGTGCTGCGTCGATCGGAACAGAATTCCTTTAGCACCGGCGGCGATTACCTCGTCGCCGAGCACCCAGCTGGGCGGCTCAATGCGTGCATTGAACCAGTCGCGGCGCCAATCGCAGAAAAACGACTCCCACAGGGGTGGCCAGCGATCCGCGTGATAGCCGCCAGTGAAGTCGACGATCGGTGCTGTCGTGACGCGGTAGCTCACCAGCGTACCGGGCGGCATCAAGGGCGACAGCTGTTGGTACTCGGCCACCGCGGTGGTGACCTCGAGCGCCAGGTACAGGGCGGGCACGCCGATTCGGTTGGCGCGGCCGCCCGCCCTGGCGGCGCCAGCACCGCTGGTAGGCGCCACGGCCCATTTGGGCACGTGCATCCGGTAGGCCGTGAGGTTCTCCAGTGAAGTGAGGATCATCCGGCGGCGCCGGCATCCAGCGCCGCCACATAACGCACCACGTCATCCGCACGACCGGCTGAGACCAGCGTTTCGGCTGTCTGGTAGTCGAACACGGCCAGTGGCTCGTTGCGGTACCAGAAAAGCGCGCGGTGGACGTCACCCGAAAGGTCCGTAGCAGCGCGTATCACGCGCAGAGCCTCACGCAGGAATTGCTGAACGCCGGCCGATTGAGGCGCACGCGCGACGGTATTGCGATGGACATGGGCTTGGTCAGCGAGCGTCTGCAGGTCGATGTTGAGAGCCGCCACGTAGCGCCGGGCCGATAGCACGGGAGCGACCGTGTCCGGCTCGCGCAAGCCGCTAAGAAATGCGTCGAAACTGGCGGACGCGGGTCCTCCGGCCGACGCGTCAGCATCGAGTTCGGGGGCCATGCCAAAGTTATGCATGTTTTGGCGCTCCTTTTATGCACAAATCATGAACAGTTATAGCACAAGTCACTGATCGTAGTACCGGATAAAGGTGCCCGTCCATGCCATCAGGAGGTTAGCCGACGACGCCTAACCGACAAGCTTGCCGCCACGACTCTCGGATTTCACACCTCACATCTCACACCTGACGCATTCGCTAGCACTCTCCATAGTTCGATCGGCCGCCCCACCCTACTGCCCTACGATACCTATTCGCGTAACGGATGTGGAGGACGGACGCGGTCGATGAGGTCGGAAATCACCCAGGCCTTGAGACGCCGCCAGGCGCAAACCTACGGCGAACGGGTGTAGGCAAAGGCTCCAGGAAACTGTGACGCCACCGAGGTTCATTTGTCTGATTATTGCTTTTGCCAATTGGGCCTATCGAGCGAGAGATCGAAAGGCAAAATCGATTGACCTCTTGGTCAATCGCGATCGTAGTTGTCAACAATAGCGGAGCGAGCAATGTTCGGGAAACTCAAAAGTCTGAGCAAATTCAGTCCATTCATCAAAAATAGCTCACAGAAATTTCCTGCCATCGTGAATCCCCCTACCCGGGAGGGGAGGCAACATGCTTTCCCCAACTTCGGATCTTCGACTGCCAATATACCGAAGCGCGGCATAGTGTGGACCAAAGGCAGCGAGGGATTAAAAGATATAAAAGATCCCACGTTGCAACAAAACATTAAAGACATCGAAAGAATAGAGAGGTTCGAGGCCGCGATGGCTGAAAAAATGGAACGAAGGCAAGGGAGCTAAGAGTCATTCACGGCGGGACATTCAATCACTACGACCATCGGGAGCGTCAGATGTTCTTGACAAATGGCGATAAAAATCCCGTTGAAGCCTCGCACGAGTTTCAGCATGCGGCCGATTTCATTCTGGAGCGAGAGATTGTTTCGGGCGAAGCGTATGAACGGCGCGCGTTCGAGGCACAAGACGAAACGGCAAAAAACCTGAACCTACCCAATCAACTTGGCGGCGAATCCCCGGGGAATCGGGCCAAGCTGCATAGTCAGATTCGTGGAGGGCGCCCTCGATAACGGGGTACCGTGCGAGCGGGGCACGCCGACAAGAAACACCATCGGTGGCCCACCCTGCACTACACCGATGCGTTACGACGAGGGCTCGGCGGAGGCTCTGACCCGGCCGCTTGCGCGCTCTTTCGTTAATTACGATAGGCATCGTCCGTTCCGAGTTGTGGCAGTAACTTAGCCCATCGGCGCGCCGTGAGTGGAACCGAATTCTCCACGTGGAGAATTCGGTTCGACACAGCCCGACGCGGCGCGGGATTCTCCACGTGGAGATTGCATGGGCGAGACATGATCGACCTGACGTTCAGTGGTCGATATTTTTAAGATGAAAT